>CALLDA010000065.1 GCA_937998635.1 uncultured Pseudomonadales bacterium | reverse complement strand
GCAGGGGCGTTTGCAGAACTGCCTGAAATAAGGCTTCAGGGCCTCTGCTGTGGCCGCATCTTTAACCACACTGGCGGCCCGAGCTCTGACCTGCTCCATCTTCGAGAAGTCGGCTATTTCTGCCAGTTGCTCCTGCTCTTCCGTTGATATAATTTTATTTTCATCAGTAGTAGCTAAAATTGTTTGCAGATTTCGAAATATGTCAGTCCATCCATCGCTGACCAAATCTTCGTCCTGGGGAATACCTGTCACCAGGGCATTGAAATTCTCCATGCGTTTTTTATGCCAGCCCGGCTCCAGGGTCTTTGCCCACTCGTAGTCGGTAGGACCATTATTGCGGATGTCTACGGAGGAGGGGGTACGCTGAAAAACATACAGTTGCTGAGCCGCCGCGCCGAGGTGAGGGATACATTGGATCGATGTCGCGCCGGTGCCAATAATGCCCACTCGTTTATCGCCGAGCTTGTTCAGATCACCGTCACTGCTGCCACCGGTATAGTCGTAATCCCAACGGCTGGTATGAAAGGTATGGCCTTTGAATTTCTCAATGCCCGGAATGCCCGGTAATTTGGGCCGGGTCAGCAAACCATTGGCCATGGCCACATACTGAGCTTTTATCTCGTCGCCACGGTCAGTATAAATTATCCAGCGGGAGATATTTTCATCCCAGCGAATTTCCGTGACTTCCGTTTGAAAGCAGGCCTTATCATAAAGGTCAAACTTTTTGGCAATGTTTATACTGTGCTCGAGAATTTCTGGGGCATGAGAGTATTTCTCTTTGGGTATATAACCTAGCTCTTCGAGCAGCGGCAAATAAACATAGGCTTCAATATCGCACTGAGCGCCGGGGTAGCGATTCCAGTACCAGGTACCGCCAAAATCACCGGCTTTATCGATGACACGAATATCCTTGACACCCGCCTGACGGAGACGCGCACCGGACAACAAGCCACCAAAGCCGCCACCGATGATGGCTACCTCGACCTCGTCTTTTAGTGGCTCCCGGGTAAAACCCGGTTCGACATAATGATCTTCGATAAAATTAGAGAAGTCGCCAGCGGCGGCCTGATATTGGCCAAAGCCCTCGGGACGAATTCTTTTGTCTCGCTCGGCGCGATATTTAGCGCGTAATACCTCTGGATCAAAACCCAGCTTAGCCGGGTCGAATTGTTCGTTAGCTGTATTGGTCATGATTAACGCCCCTGATTATGGATGGACTATCCCGAATTTATACCATGGATCATCCGAATTATTATATTGAGTAAAAATGTGTTGACCGAAAACTCTAGCACGGATCGCCGTTTCGTAAAATCATTGAAGTTCCCTCAAGCAATAGGAGTGAATTCCCTGGGGCTTATATAAACCACTTATAAACGATTATAAAAAAAGCGGCCTAAAGCCGCTTTTTTTATATACCAAACTATTCTGATTACCAATTCATATTAAATATCAACTGACATCCAGACCTTTTAAGCTCCCCTCCTCTCGCCAGTTCTTGAGGATTTCAAAAAACTCTATGGGTCCTCCGCCATATTGATTGGTCAGGAAGTTATTCTTATTCACCCCACCCTTACCTTCATTGTTGTAATAACCAGGCGTACAGGCATCATAAAACTCCGTGTTGTTATGAGCCTTTTGATCGATAACATCACACCAGGTGTCTTCCGCTTCCTGGCTAGTTTCAACCGCCCCCACATCATTTTTGAGACAATGATCAACAACATAGGCAATATGCATCGCCTGCTCATCCAGGGTATGGGGCAAACTAACGGTCAAACCGGTCTGGAATAAACCCATGAAAAAGCAGTTGGGAAATTCATGGGTGAAAAGCCCATGCATCGTTGAAGGACCCTCAGCCCACTTTTCGCCGAGTTTGGTGTCGTTACGACCGACGATATCAAAACCCGAAGCGCTGGTGAAACTGGTGCCCGTTTCAAAGCCAGTGGCGACGATCAAACAGTCCAGTTCGTAGACTTTGTCGTCAATCACCACACCTTGTTCATTGATCTGCTCGACACCTCTGCCGTCGGTATCGACCAGGGTGACATTGAGACGATTGAAGGTTTTCAGATAATCATCATGAAAGCAGGGACGTTTACAGAAGGGTCGGTAATAAGCTTTGAGTTTCTCAGCGGTGTCTTTATCCACCACAATGGCATCGACACGATCCCGAATCTCTTCCATCTTCTGTAAATCAGTGATTTCTTTCAGCGCCGCCTTTTCCTCTGTTGTCATTTTTGCCCGGGCTTCGTTATCCCGTACCGCACCGATCTGCCGACCGAAGAGGTCTGTCCAGCCGTCGTCGACCAGATCCTCTTCCTGGTAGCCGCCATTGGTGATGATGTTAAAGTTTTCCATGCGTCGCGCCTGCCAGCCAGGCTTGAGCGATTCGACCCATTTCGGATTGGTCGGATGATTGCCCCGCACATCAATGGCAGAAGGCGTGCGCTGGAAAACATAAAGTTCCTTCGACCATTCGCCCAGGGCGGGGATGCATTGCAGAGCCGTAGGGCCAGTGCCGATAATACCCACCCGCTTATCTTTCAGGCCGGTCAAATTACCCAGGGTATCGCCACCGGTATAGTCAAAATCCCAGCGGCTGGTGTGAAAAGTATGACCTTTGAACGATGTAATCCCAGCAATACGCGGCAATTTCGGTTTGGCTAATATACCGGTCGCCATGGGCACAAAACGCGCTTTGATGACGTCACCCCGGTTGGTGCTAAGTATCCAGCGTTTGCTATCCTCATCCCAACGCATATCGGTGACACCGGTCTGCATCAGGGCCCCATCATACAAATCATAGGTTTTTGCGATGGCCAGGCTGTGGTCAAGAATCTCTGGCCCAAAGGAGTATTTTTCCTTAGGCATATAGTTTAATTTTTCGAGCAAGGGAAGGTAGAGATAAGACTCTACATCGCATTGCGCACCGGGGTAGCGGTTCCAGTACCAGGTACCGCCGAAATCGCCGCCTTTTTCGATGCAGCAAATGCTTTCGACACCGGCTTCGCGGAGATGCGCACCAACCAATAAGCCACCAAAGCCGCCACCGATAATGGCCACGTCGACTTCCTTTTCTACTGGATCACGGGTAAAACCGGGTTCAACAAAGGGGTCATCATCGAAGACATCGAGCTCGCCGCTCAATTCCTGATATTGAGCAAAGCCTTCGGCGCGGACTCGCTTGTCCCGTTCGTAGGCGTATTTATCACGCAAGGCGTCAGGATCAAAGCCCAGTTTGCCAGAGGCCAACTTTTCAGCCACCGCACTATCGGGTGGAAAATCTGTAAATTTTTTCAATGGTTCATTACTCATAATTATGTCCCTCTCGTAACGGGTTGATTTATCGAATTTTTAACAGGCCGCTCGCCTTGCGAATGGCGCTAACAACTTATATACGCCACTTCACAGCGGCCGGGTAAGGTAAGTTGGAGTGGGTACCTGGTTGTAAAATCCTTGGTAGCTGAATAAATTATAGCCGGGTAAAGAAAGCCCCGGGTACTATCTCTGCAGCCGGGGCCAATTTTCTGATATTTCAGCAAGACCCCCGGACAAAGCCGGGAGCTGTTCTGAGAACCGCCTACTTGATCTCCATACCCTCCAGGTTGCCTTCTTCGCGCCAATCTTTCAGTATCTTGAAGAATTGCACAGCGCCACCCCCATACTGGCCCGAAATAAAGCCATTTTTGTTGGAGCCACCACCTTCGTTGTTGTAATAGCCTGGGGTGCACTGGACGAGCAGCTGTTCAGTTTTATCGCCGTAGCTGTCGCAGATATCACACCACTCTTTTTCCCCTTCCGCAGTGGCTTCAACCGTTTGTGCGCCCCTAGTTCTCGCTTCGTTAACGATATAAGCCATTTGACTGGCCTGCTCGTCAAGCATGTGGGTCGCATTCGGTGTGACACCGGTCTGGGTGAAACCGAGCACAAAACAGTTGGGGAAGCCGTGGGTGGTTAAACCGTGGTGAGTACGCAAACCGTTGGCCCATTTCTCACTTAACTTAGTGCCGTTTTTACCAATCAAATCATAACCGGACTGGCTAGTGTAGCTGGTACCCGTTTCAAAGCCGGTAGAGAAAATCAGGCAATCCACTTCGTATTCGACGCCGTCGACAATAACACCTTTCTCAGTGATTTCATCAACACCCTGGCCGTTGGTATCGACCAGAGTAACATTGGGACGGTTATAGGTTTGCAGGTACTCATCGTGGAAACCGGGACGCTTACAGAACTGTCGATAGTAGGCCTTGAGCTTTTCTGCAGTTTCCGGATCTTCGACAATAGCATCAGCACGGTCACGAATTTCCTGCATTTTCTGGAAATCACCCAACTCAAAGACTTCGTCTCTTTGTTCGTCGGTTAAGTCATTGACATCACCAACAACAATACCGCCGATGTTGCGGAATATATCGGTCCAGCCATCGCCAACCATGTCGTCATCGGTATAGGCGCCACCCAGTGTGTTATTAAAGTTTTCCACACGCCGTTTATGCCAACCGGGCTTTAATTTAGCCTTCCACGCCGGGTCGGTGGGTGCGTTGTGCCTGGCATCCACTGACGTTGGAGTACGCTGGAATACGTATAAGGCTTTTGAATCTTCACCGAGGTGGGGAATGCACTGAATAGCCGTGGCGCCGGTACCGATAATGCCCACACGCTTGTCAGCCAGATTACTTAGACCGCCGTCGGGGCTACCGCCAGTGTAGTCATAATCCCAGCGGCTGGTGTGGAAGGTGTGGCCCTTGAACTTTTCAACACCGGGAATACCGGGCAGCTTCGGGCGCGTTAACGGACCATTAGCCATG
>CALLDA010000064.1 GCA_937998635.1 uncultured Pseudomonadales bacterium | reverse complement strand
AGAACGATTATGGCCTAGATCAATGCTGCCAACATAGGTACCGCAGCCTACCCTTTTATAGCTATCGGTGTGACGAATCTGCTGAGAGCCTTTGGCTCGCATGAACAAAAAGCCAAATATCTGCCCTTGATTATGGATGGCAGGGCCAATGGCACCATGGCCCTGACTGAGCCGGGTCAGGGTTCGGCATTAGGTGATATCACTACTATTGCAGAGCCTGCCGATGACGGCACCTACCGCGTATTCGGCCAGAAAATGTTTATTTCCTGTGCCGATCACAACATTGCCGACAATGTGATTCATATGGTGCTGGCCAAAATAAAAGGCGCACCGCCCGGGGTAAAAGGTATTTCATTATTTATCGTGCCGAAATATCTGCTTAACGAAGATGGTAGTCGGGGGACACGCAACGATGTCGTCGTCGCGGGCCTCAATCATAAAATGGGTTATCGCAATGCCACCAATGCGGCACTTAACTTTGGTGAGCAAGACGGCGCTATCGGTTATCTTGTCGGCGAAGCAAACAAAGGATTGGGTTACATGTTTCAGATGATGAATGAAGCCCGCATCGGTGTTGCGCTTGGGGCAGCGGCCATTGCTTATCAAGGTTACAACTGTTCGTTGGACTATGCCCGCCAACGGCCACAGGGGAGATTGTCCTCCTGCAAAGACCCCCAGTCGCCACAAATTATGCTCATTGAGCACGCTGATGTGCGGCGTATGCTACTCGCGCAAAAAGCTTATTCTGAAGGTTCTCTGGCAATGTGCTTATATGCGAGTTCGCTATTTGAGGATCAAAATTCTGCGCCTGATCAGGAACAAAGACAGCGAGCGGGTTTGTTATTGGATCTGATTATCCCGGTGGTTAAATCCTGGCCATCAAAATACGGCTGTGTGTCTAACGACCTGGCTATTCAGATATTGGGTGGCTCAGGCTATATTCGGGAATATCCGGTAGAACAACTTTATCGGGATCAGCGTCTTAATCCTATTCATGAAGGTGCTGAAGCGATACACGGCCTTGATTTGCTGGGTAGGAAAGTAGCAATGAAGGACCAGGCAGGCTTTAAAATTTTTCTCGAAGAGGTCGGGCGAGATTTGCCGCTGGCGAGGGCAAGTGGGCTTGCCGAAAGTTTAGTGGAAGGTCTTCAGCAAGCTCTTGAGACCCTCCGCCTTACTACAGATGTCCTGCTTGACCAGGTTCAGGCTGATGCTGATAAAGGTTTGGCGAATGCAACAATGTATCTGGATATGTTCGGCCGCGTAGTTGCTGCGTGGATCTGGTTAAAACAGGCGACTATATCCGCGCAGGCAATCAGCGCGGGTTGTGCTGAAAGTGATCAGAGTTTCTATCGTGGCAAACTACAGACCGCTCAGTATTATATTGAATGGGAGTTGCCAGCAGTTGAGCAATTATCTGAGCTGCTAAACTCGGGTAATCCGGTGCCTTTTGATATGAAAGATGAATGGTTTTAAAAAAAGGCTGCCGATAACTTCCTGGAATTTTAATATTAAAAATGAAAATCGCGAATAACTATAATTTGAATAAAGGTCTACAAGAGCTTCAATTTCGGATGTTGGCTCTTGTTAAAAGAGTTACTAAGATAATTGTGTTCAAATTTATCCAGGGGTAGGGGCCGGCTTATTAAATAGCCTTGAATAACGCTGCAGCCCAGTGTTGCGATGATGTCTCGCTGAGACTCGGTTTCGACACCCTCTGCGATAGTCTTCATGTTTAAGCTGTCTGCGAGCGCGATAATGCCTTTTACAATCGCTCGATCTTCGCTATTTTGATCGATCTCCTGAATAAAAACCCGGTCAATTTTTAGCTTATCCACTGGCAGGTTCTTGAGATAGTTCAGTGAGGAATAGCCAGTGCCGAAGTCGTCGATAGCGATCGTGAAGCCCATAGCTTTCAGGTGTAATAACTCTTGCCGACTCTGCTCAGGATCAGCCATCAAAATACTTTCGGTAATTTCAAATTCTAATAACGAAGGGTCTATCTGGTATTGCTCTAGTAATTGCCCCATGAATGTTACCAGCTGCCCGGTGGTTTCGATGTCTCTACCAGAAAGATTAATCGAAATATTAATCTTTAGACTTTCTTTCGACCACGCATCGAGTCGCTTTATAGCATCTGTGATCACCCACTTGGTAAGATCGGTAATAAGATCTGATTGTTCGGCGATTCCAATAAACTCGTCTGGTTGTAGTAAGCCTCTCTCGGGGTGTTCCCAGCGGACTAAAGTCTCGGCCGCGACAATGGTTTGTTTGACCACGTCGTATTGGGGTTGATAGTACAAAACTAGCTGGTCATTTTTTATTGCGTGACGTAAGTCATGCTCTACTTCGAGCCTTTTATTCGCTTCATCGGCCATTCCTGTTTGGTAAAAGACATAGTGGTTTTTATTGTCCTTGGCTTTGAACATCGCCAGATCAGCGTGTTTTAGTAAGCTATTAATATCGTTAGCATCCTCTGGATAGATTGCGACACCAATGCTCGCCGAGGTAAACATTGTTTTTTCCAAAAATACAAAGGGCTCATTTAAAGAGTTGCAAATCGTTTGTGCAACATTCGCTATAGCGTCTTTGTTTTTTATGTTTTCCAATATAACAGTGAATTCATCTCCACCGAGGCGTGCTATAAAGTCGGTCTCCCTCACACAATTTCGTAATCTATCAGCAACCACTTTTAGCAATAGATCTCCAACATTGTGTCCGAGTGAGTCGTTGATGTTTTTGAAGTTATCTAGATCAATAAACAAAATTGCCGTGCGTTTTTTATTCAAATCCGAACGATCGAGAATAACTCGGAGCTCCTGCATCAGGCGAGCCCGATTCGGGAGCCCCGTAAGTGAGTCATGGTAGGCCATCTGTTTTATTTTTTTACCGGCTTTATTGGCTTTGATAAGCCGGGATACACGCTCTTTTAATACTGTAAAATTCAGTGGTTTGGTAATGTAGTCCGTTGCCCCACTTGCAAAGGCCTCGGCGATGTTATCCTCATCCTCTAGCGAGGTAATTATCAATATTGGAATATTTTCACAATGCGGTAAGTCCCTTATTGCTTTGCAGGCAGTGAATCCATCGGTATCCGGCATAATCGCATCCATAAGAATGATATCTGGGATACGTCTTCGGCATAGATCTATGGCTTCGGAACCATTGCTAGCATCGATAGTCTCGAACTCATCGCCGCTGAAGGCTCCCTTTAGGGCTAAACGAAGTGTTCGGTCATCGTCGACGATTAATAGGGTGTGTGCAGAAAGTTCATTAATTGAGTCGTCCTGGCCTATCTTTAAAATATTATTTTCAATGTCGGCGCGCAATTTAACGAACTGTTCAAACATTATTTCTATATGCGGTGTGCAGTGAGATAATTGATCATTCAGCGCAAGTTTTTCCAAAAGTGTGGCGCTCTCGACCAGTTGGTGAGCGCCAAAATTTCCGGCGCTACCTTTTATAGTATGGGCTAGTTCGCGTACCTGCCTGGCATTACCAGAAGCCAGGGCATTTTTTATCGAATCCATATATACCGGGGTATCTTCGATAAAAGCTTCTACCATGGGATATACGACTTCGCCCAGGGACCGGAATAATTCTTGAATAACGTCTGCATCGTAATTGTCGCCAGCCGCCTGGGTTTCGGGAATCGCATCACTTAAACTTATTGGTTTTGCATGTGATAGCTTATCTGGTAGCCACTGCGCCAATTCGTCACCTAATGTGCTTAGCCTAAGTGGTTTTGCTAGAAAGCCATTCATGCCAGATTGTCTGCACTTTTCTTTCTCCTCTCTAGAAGTACTGGCGGTCATGGCAATAACAGGTATCGAGCTTGATCCTTCTAACTGTCTAATTTCTCTGGTGCAGTCATAGCCATCTAATACGGGCATATTACAGTCCATCAATATTAGGTCGTAGGTTTTGTTGAGCAGCATCCTTAGAGCCTGTCGACCATCCTCGGCAATATCGGCGATAATATCAAAGCTTTTCAGCATTTCTTTGGCAACCTGCTGGTTTACTCGGTTATCGTCAACGACTAGTACGCTAGCGGTATAACTGTTCACAGGCTGAGTTTGTTCGACCTTGCCGCCATGATCGCTGGCTGTAACAGGAGTGTTTGAAATGATTACAGAGTAGGATGAATTAGTCAGTGGTTTTTCGATTATGGCGTAGGGGATATCATCGGTGTTGCTACGGTTGAATGGATTGACTAAGGCCTTTATGGAGGTGACATGCTCGTCGAAATGACTCGCGAATAAAGTATCGACCTGGGATCTATTATTGAAAAACAGATTTTCGTCAATAATGACACATTCGTAGAATCCCCCGCTCTGCTTAAGGTCTCTGGCGAGCTCCATGCCTTCCATATAGTCATGAGTTACATCGCAAGTCATGTTCTGTAGCGAGAGTACTTGTTGGGTAAATTCCTCGATGATTAGACAATTTGTTATTAATAATACCTTGCGCTGATTTAGGCCAGGGGATCTATTTGGCGCTTCCGATTTTGTTTCGGGATTGTACGAGAGGGGTAAGGTAAACCAGAAGGTTGACCCACGCCCTGTGTCGCTGGTTACACCAATTTTTCCGCCCATGAGTTCCACGGTTTGCTTGCTGATAGTGAGGCCTAAACCGGTACCCGAAAACTCTCTGGTCGTCGAGGCATCTGCCTGAGTGAAGGCCTGAAATATTTTGCTTTGGTCGTCCTTGCTAATTCCTATGCCGCTGTCCTTGATTTCAAATAACAGGTCGGCATGATCCTCCCCCATGCTGTCCGGTGTAAGACTTACAGTGGCAGAAACTTCGCCTGAATCAGTAAATTTGATGGCATTGCCAATTAGGTTAATAAGTACTTGCTGTACCCGAGATCTGTCTAAGGGGACGGGTGCAGTGAGCAGGGGGTCTACTCTATATCCGATATCGACATTTTTCGACAAGGCCTGAGATGCCAGGAGTTTTATAACATCTTCGAGTAGCTCGGTGACATTGAGATCGACTTTTTTGGTTATTGATTTGTTTGCATCAGCTTTTGAAAAGTCCAGTATATCGTCGATTAAAAGCAGCAGGCTCTCGGCGGAATTTTTTGCCACATTTACGTAGTCAGCCTGACGAGTTGATATTTGAGTTTCTGCCAGTAAGTCCAACATCCCAAGTATCGCGTTCATCGGGGTGCGCAGCTCATGGGTAACATTGGCAGCAAATTCTGCTTTAACACGGGCATGCTCAATGGCCGTGTCGCGCGTAAATTCTAATTGCTCTTCGCGTTTTTCGAGGACGTCCATCATTGAGTTAAAGGCATGTTGCATTCTGGCTACGTCTGGTTGACCCTTCTCTTCAGCCCTAACGCCTTTGTCGCCTTGCTCTGCCAACTGCATGGACTCGGCCAGCGACTC
Organism: uncultured Pseudomonadales bacterium; assembly: GCA_937998635.1. GTDB lineage: Bacteria > Pseudomonadota > Gammaproteobacteria > Pseudomonadales > Porticoccaceae > HB2-32-21. The sequence goes on along the minus strand of CALLDA010000064.1, from coordinate 2,293 downwards.
TAATGGCCTGGTGATTTGCTTAACGAGCCGTACCAGGAGGATTGACGTTATTACCACCATGACTAATGATAAAAGCATATTGGTGACAAAGGTTTTGCGCTGTAAAACGAAAAGGGTTTCCTTACTCTTTGCGACAGTAACGTAACCCAATAAAGTCTGGGGATCAGGCTTATCTACTGTGCTCAGGTCGAAGGTATCGTCTACCCCCACGTCTGACATCACTGATAAAACATACACCCATTCGTTATCAAGTTCGTAGCTGTGCAGATCCTCGTTGCTTGTATGGGCAGGATGAAACTTCCGTGCATCGAAGGAGTCGGCCCTGTATAACGCTCTTCCATCTGCGAGGCGAATTTCCAGTACTTTGATGTCTGAGAAACCGGACACAAAGTTGACGGATTCTCCGGCGGTAAATTCGCTTTCGTAGAGTAATACCAACTTACTTTGTTTGGCCAGGGTTCGAGAAATTTGTTCACCCTGTGAATATAATTGTTTTGTGAGGGTGTCATTAGCCGTGGTGCTCGTGATATAAGCAGATATAGGTGCCATAAATAGCACTACGCAGCAAAACATAGCAACAATTTGTTGTCGGAATGTTAGGCGATCTAGATTTAAATTTTTTAAAATCTGCATGAATAGATCCCGTCTACAATATGCTGTCGATTTCTGAACGTTGGGTGCCGCTGAACGAGATGCCCAGGTGGCGCCTGGTTCGGTCATTTACAATGGTGTAAACGTCTCGCAGCGGTGACAATGTTTTGGGATCGCCGCTACTATTTTTGCTATCTTTGGCTAGATTAGCGAGGCTAATGCCAAGTTTTTTATTATTTGGGTAGATCGAGAATAATGCCCCACGTTTGACGTGAGTCGGATTGGATGAAAATACAGCTACTTTCTTTTTCCAGGCAGTTTCCAATATTTCTGAGAGCAAGCTGGAATCATTAATCGTTTTGTCATAGATTAACCATATTGCGTCATGCTCCTGAATATTAGCCAGAAGTTTTTTGTATTCACCTGCGGCTTGTTGCACGGTACTAGCATGGTGGACGATAAAACCTAAGTTTTTTGTTTTAGTGTAATCATCGGCTTGCTTAATCAGTTCGGGTCGGTTTTCGGTATTGATGACCAGGTGTATGTTCCGAACACCGCTGTATAATAAAATGAGTTTGTCGATGATTAACCGGGTGTCGGGTACCATCGAGATACCGCTTACAGTCATGTTTTGATCTGTTACGGCTCCTACGACCACGGGGAGTGGTTGATTCAATTCAAGATTGAGTTCGCGCATAAGTGTCATGCTACGTGCTCCAAGAGCTATGACATTGTCAGGGTCAAAATTGTTCAAGGTACTTCGGTACGATGCCAGGGATTCTTTCGGTGCAATCGCTAGCGTATTGACATTATCTTCGCTTGCTTCCTCGATGCCGCTGATAATGTCCTGATATATTTTATCGTAAGGTCTGTCGACTTCAGGGTATAAAACCACAAGGCCTGAGGACAAAGCCGTACCTGGTAGCGCCGCAATGGTTAAGAAAAATACCAGCGCGACATGGATTACTTTTAATACTCTCATCGCAAGCCGTGTAAGACGTGTATATTTTCCATCTTTCGGTGACATCCCTGTCTCCTGACAAATGAATGAAACGAATCTAATTAAATGTGTATCTAATTTCGCCGAATATACGCCGGCCGGCAAGGGGAAGGTCGTCTGGTATGGCAGGGACTGGAACAGCGTTAAGGCTGGGCTCTCTGGCATCCTCATCGAAAATATTTTTCGCTAGTAGCGATAACTCGAGTTGTTCGCCATAGAAGCTTTTTCTAATGGTCATATCGACAGTAGTGTAGTCATCTATATCACTGCGCGGGTCGCCCAACGCCCTGTTGCGATCCATAACACTATTGAGCTGAAGGCTGACATTAAAGTTGTTGGGCAAATCTGCAAATCCGCGGATATAAAACTGTTGCTCAGGCGCATTGGCGGCATCCGACCCAGTGTTTTTATCTTCTGCATTCTGCCAGGAATAGTTTGACAAGATAGATAATTGCTCAGTTACGTCCCAGTTAACTTCGATTTCCACTCCGTCAGCTTCTTGCTCGCCGACGTTTTGTGCGGTACGCGTTGCGCTGCCGGGGTCTGGTACGAATTGAATAATATCTTCCCATTCATAATGAAACAGGTTGAGGTCGATGCTCAGGTCAAATGTGGGTCGATAGTTAAAGGCGATTTCATAACTTTTCAGGGTTTCTGGTTCGAGGTTGGGATTGCCTAGTACGGTTGGATTAGATTGCACCC
>CALLDA010000063.1 GCA_937998635.1 uncultured Pseudomonadales bacterium | reverse complement strand
CCACGTCACGGGACAGGGGTTTGCCCGCAGCATGCAAAGCCAGGAAGGCTTGCAGGTGAAAAATCCCGGTGGCTTTATTGTCCAGTGCACCTCGGCCATGAACACGAGCATCGACTAGCCGTCCTTCAAAAGGCGGATACTGCCAACGACTGGCATCAGCAGGCACCACATCCATATGATGAAGGAGCAGGACGCCGGGTTTATCACCACCTTCGAGCCTCGCCCAGATATTGGCACGCCCCGGCTCTGACTCTACAAGCTCATAAGCTATGCCGTGTTGCTCAAAGATAGCAGCCAAAAACTCGGCACCCCGAATTTCCATGCCCGGGGGGTTAGTCGTATCAAGCGCTATATACTGTCGCAATAATTCGACAATGCTTTGGTCATTGCCATAAGCGGGCTTGTCGCTGCAATAGGCGGGGATAACGAATAATGATCCTGAAAAAACCAGCGCCATGCCAAGCAAACGGTAGGCTCTCACCTCGAGACTCCTTATTGTTATTAGTTGATTTTACTCTGTTCAGGCTCCCGATCTTATCAGGACACGAATTCCGTCAAGCATCGAAATAACCTCGTTTAACTACCTGGTTTAACTAATAGCTCCGTTTTAAATAAGAGCATTTGCACATAAGTAGTTAGATAGCGTGTTTCACAAGTGGCTGTGATTACAAACAAGCGCTTTAAGATAAAGGGAAAAACTCACCCATACTGCTCACCCCAAATACCGATGCGCTATCGACCTGTCTCTCTTCAAGCATCTCAGCCAGTTCGTAGTAGACGGCCCGGCTAATCAAACCTTCAAGCTGATTACGCACCAATAAATAAGGTGAAGGCTCGCCGCTGTCGGCATTAACAGCAACACGGATGGGATGTTCCGTGCTGGCGACCACGGTGTCACCGGTCATAGTGGTAAAGACTAGCGCTTGCTGTTGACTCCGCTGGGCTCGCTCGACTGCGATGACATGCAGCGGTACATCATCCACTGTCACTCGCCATTTTTCTTCAGGTGTCACCAGAAAATAGTCGTCACCCTCGCGTTTTAGAATGCTGGCAAACAAACTAACCAGGGGCGCTCGCTTGAACGCTACGCCTTCGTGATACCAGGTGCCATCCCGGGCGATGCGAATATCGATATCGCCACTCAGTGCCGGATGCCATTGCTCTACCGGTGGCAAGCCGTCTTGACCCCTGTTTTGTTTATCCAACAAATCCGCATAGAGCTTGTCTAGCGAGGCAGAACTCATTGCCCGTCTTTTGTCCCACGCAACTGTCCGCGGTTACCCATGGTCACACCGATATTGGTAATAAATCTCAGCAAACCTTCTTTGTCATCAACCTGATCAGCCAGACCTCGGTTAAAGCAGACATCCACCGCGCCCTGAGCGAGCGCCCAGCAAGCCAGATAATGATAATGAGCTGGCACATCCTCAAGCACACCAGAGCTGATAAGCCTCTCAATCATGCCACTGAGGTTAGCCACCGAGCCACGGCGGATTTCCAGGAGTTGCTCCATCTGCTCGGCAACGGCAGGTTCCTCTTCCAATCTGATTTCAAGCTGTTGCACCAGCCTGTCCAGAGCAGGGTTAGCCAGACGGGACTCAAAATAAGCCTTCACCACAGCACCGGGGTTGCCATTACCCGTGTCCTGAATACCGATCTGGAGATTGGCCGCCGTAGATCGCTCATAATCAAGCATGATTCGCATCATGATCTCGGCCTTGCTCTCAAAGTGCTTATAAACCGTGCCCTTGCCAATGCCCGCCTCACAGGCGATCTCGGCCACTGTTACCTTCTCTATGCCTTTTTGAATCAGCAAGCGAAGCGCGGTATCAATAATGAGCTGCTCCCTGTCCAGAAAGCGCTGCTTTTTTTGTCGAATTTTATCTGTACTGGAAATGTTCAGCCTCCCGACCTCCGCTCAGGCATCCATTGTCGCACTGCCGATAAATCCCGGGCAATCCCGGATAAACCGCTTGATCAACGCAGAGATTGATTGATATTAAATGTCTGTCCCCAAGGCTATGCTAGACTTGCCCATCTATCAAGGCTCCCTTGAACTATTCCTCAGCGAAGCTCGTCGTTATAGCCATACTCAACAAACAACATGTACCCAGCCACTTGAACAAAATACAAAGTTTCAGCCGCCTCATCGGTGCCGCTGGTGTTCATCCCCACGAACGCCTCATAGCCCGGCGCTTAGGTATTATTTTTGAAGTCCCCCTGTTAATAGCGGCGCTGTGGATTCTGTTGTTATGGTGGGCAAGCCGAGGCGTGGATCACCCCGACCAGGATATTTATGACCTGGCCCTGTGGGGCCTGTTTGTGATCGAAACCCTTATCCTGTCCGTGGCCGTGAAGGACACCACCTACTACCTGAAGTCCAACTGGCTTAATCTATTGATAATAGCCCTTGGTGTACCCTCATTATTTGGCCTGCCGCTTTATTTTGGTGCCTTTCGTCTGCTCAGGCTGGTCATCATATTTACCCTGCTAATGCACGTCAGCAGTCGCGTCCGTAAAATGCTATCGCGCAATGAATTAGGCGCAACTCTCGTAGCTACCGTCATTATTATTATTTTATCTGGCATCATGATGGCTGCCTTAGACCCCGCCATCAAAAGTCCCTGGGATGGCATCTGGTGGGCCTGGGTCACCGTCACCACCGTCGGCTACGGTGACATCGTGCCAGAAAGCCATGTCGGCCGAGCACTGGCCAGTATCATCATCCTCTTTGGCATGGGGCTCTTTGCCATGCTGACAGCCAGCTTCGCCGCCTTTTTTATTCGCCAGGATGAAGAAAAAATCATAACGACAGAAGAAGCCGAACTGGACCAGCTCACAAGCATCGAACAGCGCTTGACAAAGCTTGAGACAAAGATCGATCAACTGATTGAACAAAACAACAATAGCGAAGAAAGTCGACCAGAAGATCCATGAGAATCTCCATAAGATCCCTGGTATTGTCGGCTAGAATTATGCGCGATAATTGACCTTTCCCCAAAAGCAGTGCCACGAAGCAGTGTTATATTTCCCGCCTTAAAACCCTTTTGAGCATACCAAAAAGCTGACATTGTAAGTCTTATACTCTACACCACTCCTCAGAGTAAGTTATCTAACAATGACAACTCAGGTTCACTGAATAGCCAAATAAATATTCCACAGTTCAAGATTACCGTTATCCAAAATACAAAGCGGAAATCTTTTTTCTTCGAT
>CALLDA010000062.1 GCA_937998635.1 uncultured Pseudomonadales bacterium | reverse complement strand
ATAGCATTTTTCTCGGCACCAAGGGCTATGACTGGTTCATAACATTTAGCTGCTTGCCAACTCTATAGGAATCCACGACACCAATAATCCAACAAATGATAAATGCCGTCGTCGCATAATTCAGTAAACCAGCATCGGTGGCGACGGACTGCCTGGACACCAGATCCATAATCGCAGCAACATCTGGCAACAGCTCGCCACCTATGATTTTTTCGCTTATTTGTACGGCTCTATCCATCGCCTCTGACAGTAAATAGTATGCCGCAGCGAACGAAGTAGCCATTAACAGGGTTCCGTGGAGATACTTTTTAAGTAAGACATGACCAGTACCGGGAAATACCAGCGCAGACAATAGAGCAGCTTTGCTTGATTGTTTCATTACTCAATGGTCATTCGCCCTTAATGGGCCAGAGATCTTATGATATGCGGTAACCGATCAGCAAGAACAATAAACCAGCGATTGGGCACAACAAATACTATTTGCTATTCCAAACAGGGGGACGCTTTTCAAGAAAGGCACTTAGACCTTCTTCCTTGTCAGCAGTACTGCAAAGTGCGCTCTGGGCAAATTTTTCAAGGGCCAGGCCCGCAGCACTGCTACCTTCCATACCGTAATTTACCATCGCCTTCATAAATTGCGGCACCAGCGGCGCAAAGGACGAAATATGCTCGGCCATACGCATCAGTTCCGGCAATAATTCTTCACGCTCAACAAGACGCGTGACCAAACCAATATGCAGGGCTCGGTCGGCGTCGATAGGTTCACCCATAATCAACATCTCAAGAGCCCAGGCGCGACCGACCAGGCGAGGCAGACGCTGGGTGGCACCGCCACCGGGAATAATACCGAGCTTACCTTCCGGCGTAGCAAAGCGGGCATTGGGACTGGCCAGGCGCAGATCACAGCCCAGGGCGACCTCAAGACCACCACCAAAACAAATGCCATTAATGGCTGCAATACTCACCTTATTACCACGTTCAAGTTTTTCAGCAAGACCCTGGACAATAGGCTCAAGCGCCTTTTTTAAATCACGATCCTTAACTTCAGCCAGGTCGGAACCCGCTGCAAAAGCGTTATCACCGGAGCCTGTAATGCCAATAACTCGAACCTGATCATCGGCCTCGGCTTCGTCGACAGCAAGATGTAATTCACGCAGCATAGCCAGGGAAACAGCGTTGTGCTTCTCTGGTCGATTCATAGTGATCAGACCCAGCGAATTCACAACCTGGTATTGAATAAATTGATAACTCATCGTTTGCTCTTAACTAAACCCTTGTGGTTCATGAAACCTTATCGTCTATAACTTGCGGCTAATAAGAAGCCTCGTTTACCCATTAAACCAGCAAATGAGCACCGTCAAATAACTCACTCCGCAATATGCATTGCCAATTTTTCCTGTGCGCAGCGTGCTAACAACTGCCATGGAAGAATTCAGCCAGGTCTTTTGGCATGCAAATGGAAGCCTGGGGCATATCCAACGGGGTTTTAAAATTGAATAACTGTGCGCAGATTTGCCACTGTACGGCGAGCGCGGGGATTATAAACGCTCTTTTTCCGGAATCACACCGTAAATCGAAAACAAGGCTTGTGTTTAAACTTCGTCGAACTGGTGGGCAATAGGTCCTTAGATAGCGACCTCAAGACAAGTTTAAAGCTCAAGTAGTCGATGAAATGAGCATTCTATTTAGCGAAATAGTTAGGCCTGATAACTCAAGCCGAGAATTAACAAAACCAGGTAGCCTGGACTGTATAACGAGTGGGATAGGTGCAACCTCATCCATTACCTTTCCGGACGAGAGCTTTGTTTTTTGATGCGCTTTATCTTTTGATACAAAGGTTAGTCACCCCGCCCCAGGAGAGCGAGGGAAGGAGGGTTTGATTTTTAGCAACGTCCTTTTTTGGCCTGACCAGGAGGGCAAAAGCGGGATCCGGAATGTCTGTTATACGATTCATCGTATTCGTATCGATGTTTAGTACGCGAATGTTTTTCTCGGGATTCCCCTTCGGTCGCCACTGCGGCTCCTGCGGCTCCGCCCAGTGCGCCACCAACAATCGCACCATCGCGACCGCCCACCTCATTACCTATTGCAGCACCCACCGCGCCACCCAGACCTCCGCCAATCGCAGCGTCCAGGGTAGAGTCACCAGCATTCGCTGAGTTAACAGAGAATGTGCTAACAGACAATAAGCCTACTAAAGCGAGACATTTAATTTTCATAATAGATCCTTGTTATCGTGCTTTCAGGTATCCCTATTATCTCTGTTTAGTTTCTGCATTTTGGTGATCACAGTCACACTTAGCTTACGATATGCCCGCCGACTCATGGCTCAGTTGGCACATTAAGGGGAAAAGCTGATTTTTTACAATGACAAGCGCCGGATATCCCCCAGCAAAGACACCAGCTCGGTCATAAAGCGACCGGCATCACCACCGTTAACCGCTTGGTGATCATAGGACAGCGCCAGCGGCAGCATATTGCGAGGCAGGAACTCGCTGCCATTCCAGGCAGGCTGAATTTGCGCTTTCGAGACGCCGAGAATAGCGACTTGCGGGGTATTAATAATCGGTGTAAAACCCTTTCCGCCGATGGCTCCAAGACTCGACACAGTAAAACATCCACCCTGCATCTCCTTAGCAGTGAGCTTGCCATCACGGGCTTTGGCGGCCAGCGCTGCTATTTCCTCAGCCAGTTGCCAGAGACCTTTTTTATCGACATCGCGCACTACAGGTACGATCAGGCCACGGGGCGTATCCACGGCCATACCAATGTGCATATAGTGTTTTTGAATGTAGTGCTGACCGTCGCTATGTAGCGAGCGATTTAATACCGGGTTGTTAGCCAGAGCCACAGCGCAGGCTTTAAGGATAATGGGCACTGGCGTGAGCTTTGTACCACGTAGCTCTCCTTCGGCCTTGAGAGATTTCCGAAAGGCTTCAAGCTCGGTAATATCCGCATCGTCAAACTGGGTGACGTGAGGTGCATTCAGCCAGCTGCGATGCATATTGGTCGCGGTCAACCTGGCAATTTTGCTCATCTTGATTGTTTCGATTTCACCAAACTCGCTGAAATCGGTATCCGGAACCGGGGGAATACCCCTACCGCCAGCACTTGAAACGCTGCCACCCGAACTTGCCCGACCTTTGACCAGGCTCTTCACATAAGCTTGTACATCTTCTTTGAGCAAGCGACCACGAGGCCCGCTGCCGCGAATATCTGTTAAGGCGACACCGAGCTCCCGGGCCAGTTGCCGTACCGCTGGACCAGCGTAAACTTCTCCTGGAACATTGGCATCATCACTTTGAGGACTCTGTGCGGACGCATTATCAGCGGGTTTTTGTATAGTAAGGTTTACGTCAGGCGCTGTTGGAGTTTCAGGAATCGTTGCGGCCTTAGTGTCTGAAGACTGCGACTCTACTTTTGCTTGATCAGAAACGGCAGCGCCTTCTAAACCAGAACCATCACTAGCCCCAGGTTCATCGTTAGTTTCAGGTTCATCGTTTACTCCAGATTCAATAGCGGTTTCCGATTGATCTTGAACTGAGCCATCTGCCTCCGAAACTTCCATCTCAACCAGAGGGTCGCCTTCCTTCTCTATCTTGTCTTCTTCCTTGACGAACAGTTTGAGAATCTTGCCCGCTTTAGGGGCTGGAATTTCCATCATGGCCTTGTCGGACTCCAGCACCACCAGAGTCTGATCCACTTCAACAATATCACCGACTGCCACAGAGACTTCGATAACTTCAACTTCCTCAGCGCCACCCAGGTCGGGAACGCCAACAATCTCACTGCCCACAGCTCACTCCTCGCAAAGTTTTTGAATGACAGGAAATTTCTGAATAACGGAAAATCTGTTCAAAACACCGAACCACCAAAAAGTGACTATTCATTACAGCAGCACCGGGTCAGTTTTATTGGTATCAATACCGAGTGTTTTAATCGCGCCGCTTAGCACTTGAGCTTGCACTTTGCCCTGCTTATATAAAGCGTATAAGGCTGAATAGGTAATGTAGCGGTGATCCACTTCAAAAAAATCGCGCAATTTACTGCGTGTGTCGCTGCGCCCAAAACCATCGGTTCCCAGAGTATAAAAATCTCCGGGAATAAAAGCCCTCAACTGTTCGGTATAGGCCTTCATATAATCCGTAGCAGCAATCACCGGGCCATCAATCGCGCCATTTCCTTTGGTTAATTGCTGGGTGATATAGGGGACTTTGGCTTTCTCTTCTGGGTGTAAGGCACTCCACCGGGTGCAACTCTGTCCCTCACGGGTTAATTGATTCGCACTGGTCAGGCTCCAGATATCAGCATGTACCCCATAATCTTTTTTAAGCATCTCTGCTGCTGCTCGCACTTCATTGAGGATGGTTCCAGAGCCCATCAACTGAACCTTGAGTTTTGGTTTTTTTGCACTGGCTTTCGCCAATAGATAAATGCCTTTAATAATGCCCTCTTCGGCACCCGCCGGCATTTCTGGATGCCCGTAATTCTCATTCATGGTGGTGATGTAGTAGAAACAGTTTTCCTGCTCCTGATACATCCGCCTTAGGCCATCCTGAATAATTACCACCAACTCAAACTCATAAGCAGGGTCATAACTATGGCAATTGGGAATGGTGTTAGCCAACAGATGGCTGTGACCATCCTGATGCTGTAAGCCTTCGCCATTGAGGGTCGTGCGCCCGGCCGTAGCACCTATCAAAAAACCTCGTGCCTGAATGTCACCTGCCGCCCAGGCCAGATCACCAATGCGCTGAAAACCGAACATGGAATAGAACACATAAAACGGCACCATGGGGCAATCGTAATTGCTGTAGGCAGAGGCCAGCGCGATCCAGGCCGACATAGCCCCGGCTTCACATAAGCCCTCCTCCAGTATCTGGCCCTTTTTATCCTCTTTGTAATAGAGAATCTGATCGGCATCGTGGGGCACATAGCGCTGTCCCGCAGAAGAATAAATCCCTAACTGGCGGAACATGCCTTCCATACCGAAGGTTCGGGCCTCATCGGGAATAATCGGCACCACTCGTTCGCCCATCTTTTTGTCTTTAACCAGGGTTGATAGCATGCGCACAAAGGCCATGGTGGTAGAAATAGATCGCTTGCCGCTACCCTTTAATTGCTTCTCAAAGACTTTGAGATCAGGGGTTTCCAGCAGCTTAGCTACGGATTGACGAGATGGCAGCGGTCCACCCAGGGATTCTCGCTGCTTGTGCATATAGGTGATTTCGGGGCTGTCTTCCGGCGGCCGATAGTAAGGTGCTTCAGCCAGTTGATCATCGGCAATAGGCAGGCCAAATCGATCACGGAAGTTCTTCAAACTCTCTATATCCAGCTTTTTGACGGAATGGGTGTCATTGGCCGCTTCACCCGACTCACCCAGACCGTAACCTTTGACGGTCATGGCCAGTACGACGGTGGGTTTGCCGTTATTTTTCATAGCCTCGGCATAGGCAGCATAAACCTTGTAGGGATCATGGCCGCCGCGATTCAACCACATGATGTCGCTATCGCTGAGATCCTCGACCAGGGCTAATGCTTCGGGATGCTTGCCAAAGAAATGCTCGCGGGTGTAAGCCCCGCCGTTAAATTTAAAATTCTGTAATTCGCCATCGCAGACTTCATCCATCAAGCCCTGCAAAACGCCGTTAGTATCTTTCTCAAGCAGCGCATCCCAATGTCGCCCCCAGACCACCTTGATAACATTCCAGCCAGCACCACGGAAAACGCCTTCCAATTCCTGAATAATTTTACCGTTGCCCCGCACCGGGCCATCGAGACGTTGCAGGTTGCAGTTGACCACAAAGGTTAGATTCTCCAACTGTTCTCGACCGGCCAGCGATATAGCACCCAGGGTCTCCGGTTCATCACATTCGCCATCGCCAACAACGGCCCAGACCTGACGATCACCCCGGGCTGTTAAACCTCGGGCTGAGAGATAACGCATAATATGCGCCTGATAAATAGCCTGAATCGGCCCCAGTCCCATCGACACCGTGGGAAATTGCCAGTAATCGGGCATTAACCAGGGATGAGGGTAAGATGACAGGCCTTCGCCATCGACCTCCCGACGAAAGTTATCAAGCTGCTTTTCTGATAGGCGACCTTCCAGATAAGACCGTGCGTAAATACCCGGCGAGCTATGGCCCTGAAAATAAATCAAATCGCCCAGATGGGCTTCGGATCGAGCCCGAAAGAAGTAGTTAAATCCGACATCATAAAGCGTTGCAGCCGATGAAAATGTCGCGATATGGCCACCAAGACCCTCATCGTTTTTGTTGGCACGCATGACCATGGCCAGGGCGTTCCAACGAACCAGGGAGCGAATGCGGCGTTCCATAAATAAATCGCCGGGCATGCGTTTTTCGCGGGTCACAGGAATGGTATTACGAAACGGCGTGGTCATGGCGCGGGGCAGGGGCAGATCAAACTGATCGGCGCGATCTACCAATTGTTTCAGCAGGTAAGCGGCTCGCTCCTCACCTTGATGCTTAATGACCGCATCGAGGGATTCGAGCCATTCCTGAGTTTCCTGGGGGTCTAGATCGGGCATGTTTAACTCATCGCTTAAGAATAATGGGGATGTCTTTATTCCATGCTGGCGTGCCGCCTTAAACTATAAGCTCAACACAGGATGGAGACCGATAATGACGCCAATATAGTAATGTAGTTTTTTTACAAGTTCAATCATTATTTATATTAATCAACATGATAGCGCATATTTATGACAATTCGCCTAGCATGTAAAAAAACCCAATAAGGAGTGCTAACAAAGCCCTCCCTCATCGACGAGAGACTAGCCAGACCTTGTCAGAATCTATTCAGGGTAAGCGAATACTCGACCTTCATCTGCCAACAGCTCAGCATTTACCAGTGTCGAATCTGATTCCGGCGCCCTGGTGGTAATCCACAAACGTCGACTCCCTTCACTGATCAATCGGCGGTAGGCGGCTAAAAGGCGTTCCGGATCAAGCGCCTTAATCTTTTTTGCCAGCTTGTCACGAAACTTAAAACCCTCATCACCAAGCATTAGAGATTCCTGGTGTCGCGCAGCCTGCTGCATAATATTTTTGGGTTGCTCCTGAATGTTGGCCAACAAAGCGGCTTTTAAGCCTTTAAATTCAGCTTTACTTATTGCCACAAGTTTAGACTCAAATGCGAGGAGATAAGCGTTAATCTCTTGCTCAATCTCCGCCGCGGAACTGGTCGGAGACTGGATATAAAAGCCCAGGCCTGGCACTCGATTGATATGCATGATATTTGCACCGACCACATAACCCAGCTGCTTTTCCGTGCGCATCGTCGTATAGAAAGGTGCCTCCATGGCAATATTTATCATCGCCATTGCGGCCCGCTCGCCTAGAGTATCTTCATCTCCCTGAATATAGAGCAGTGCGGCCTTGTCATTGTGGTCTACCTCAATACTGTGTTTTTGCACCTGTTCAGGCAAAGCTAGAACGGTTTCATGCAGGACGGTATCACCCGCTTCCCCAAGCGCCAGAGCCTTCATGGTAGATCGCGCCATAGCAAGGCTTTGCTCAGCCGACAGCGCACCACCCGTATAA
>CALLDA010000061.1 GCA_937998635.1 uncultured Pseudomonadales bacterium | reverse complement strand
ATGGGGCCGAATAAATTAATACGTTACACCATGATCATCTCCCTTGCTGTGGCGGGCCTGGTGGCGGGGTTGAGTTTGTCGGTGAGTCCGTCCGGGCTGGCGAAGGCCGAGGCCTTGCTCAATGCTCAAAAAGAACGTGGTGAGTTTGCTTCGATCGAAAGCGGCAAGTTTTACCGTTTGCGTGAGGGCCGTGGCGTCACCTATAGCGAAGCAGTTGGTGAAGACGGAACGATGAGCAATGTCTTTCTCGCCGAGCCGGGCAATGAGCAGAGTGAAGATCCAGCACGGGTAGTGGTGTTTTCTGAGGGTGGACATTCTCAGCGGGATAAGGATAACGGCGAGCAATATCTGGTGCTCGAAAATGGTTACCGTATCCAGGGTGTGCCGGGCCGGGCCGATTTTCAAATCACCTCATTTGAGGAATATGGTCAGCGCCTCGCCAAGCCACGACCAGGGAATCGGGATCGAAAAAAAGCTGGGACCTTAAGTACTCAGGTTTTATTGTCATCCGACCAGCCTGCTCATCGTGCGGCTTTATTCTGGCGGTTTTCGGTGCCTTTGTTGGTGTTAGTGGTGACCTTGATTGCTGTGCCTTTGAGCCGAACCAATCCCAGGCAGGGTCGTTTTGTAAAGATTTTCCCGGCGGTGATTATTTATATTCTCTATCTGGTGATCCTTAATGTGGCGCGCAGTGGCATAGAGGAAGAGGTGCCAATGGCGCTATTACGCTTTTGTGGCGTGCATTTGATATTCCTGGCTGTTGCGGCGGTACTGATTGCCTGGAATAGCGGCTGGCGACCGAGGCTGTCGAAACATTTTAGTGTGGCTCCGGGGGCGGGTTCGGCATGAAGCAGCTATCGCGCTACGTGGGTGTTTTTGTTCTCGGCTCAATCGCCCTGGTATTGATGGTGGTTCTGGGCCTCGACATCATCGCCGCGCTGATTGATGGTCTGGAGGAAATCAGCAACGATTATCAATTTCCCGATGTGCTTTACCACATCTGGCTGACCTTGCCCGCGCGGATCTACCAACACCTGCCTTTTGCTTCATTGATCGGCTGTTTGATGGGCCTGGGTGTGCTGGCCGGAAACAGTGAATTGGTGGTGATGCGAGCCGCAGGTGTTTCACTCTTGCGTATCACCGGTTTTGTCGCCCGGCCGGTGGCATTGGTTATTGTTGTCGGTGCAATTCTCGGTGACTTTGTTGTGCCCTATACCGATCAGTTGGCGGAAAGTCGCAAGATGCTGTTGCGAGGGGAGCGGGATAGTCTCGCTACCACCTCCGGGGTCTGGAATCGAGAAGGCAATGAATTTATCCATCTTAATGCCGTATACCCCAATGGTCGTCTGTTTGGTGTCACTCGCTATCGTTTTGATGAGCAACGCCAAATCGAGTCGGTGAGTTTTTCATCCCAGGCGACTTACTTTGAAGATCACTGGATCGAAGAGCGCGGCGTGGTCACGCGGTTTAACGAAAACGGTACCGAGACCGATAACTTTGTGACCCGTCGTTGGGAGTCGGGCTTGTCGCCGGATTTACTGCAGTTGGTATCCATGGCACCAGAGTCTTTGCCAATGCTCAATTTATATGACTACGCTAAGTACCTCGACCAACAGGGGCAAACGTCCTCCACCTATTGGTTGGCGTTCTGGACCAAAGCCCTGCAACCTCTGACAGTGTTGGGTCTGGTGCTTATTGCAGTGTCATTTGTGTTTGGCCCACTGCGGGAAGCGACCATGGGCTATCGTATCTTTTCCGGCGTCGTGGTGGGGATAGTTTTTCAAACCCTTCAGCAATTACTCGGGCCATCGAGCATCGTGTTTGGCTTTTCCGCTCTTTGGGCAGTCATGGTGCCGGCCCTGATCAGTGCTCTGCTTGGCCTGATCTTGTTGCGCCGCGCTGCTTGAAGGTCGTATTACTGGCTTATTTGGGCGGCTTGGGTAACACCAGTACATGGGTGCCCGTCCATAGATCATGCAAGCAATGCTTTTCGCCAATTAGACACCATAAATAACCAATACCAAACGCTGCTAATGACAGCGGAGCCAGGACACTACGCAACCAGCACTGCGACCAGGTAGGTGGCAAACCATCGGTTCTGAGTAGTTTGATCCGCCAGGTTTTCATGCCCAGGGTTTGGCCGCTACGACGCCAGCACCAGCTATAAAATAACGCCGGGAAAAACCACAGGCCGATCACGAAGATGAGTCGAGGCAGTCCTGAATAGGGTATATCGGCGGCCTCAGCACCGCTTATCCAGACACGAAGCGCTAACACCAGCCCGGCGTAGGCAAGGGTTATACCGAAAAGTAGAAAACTATCGTATACCAGGGCCGACAGGCGCCGTATTAGGCCCGCAGTGGGCAAAGGGGTGTCGGGGGCATGGGAAGTCTTTGGCTCGGACAAGTTTGTATCTCGATAAAAAGACCGGGCATTCTAACAAATCGAAGCCACAGCTTGTTAAGGATTTACCGTGGCTTCGAACAGCAAGGCCCGAATAGCAG
>CALLDA010000060.1 GCA_937998635.1 uncultured Pseudomonadales bacterium | reverse complement strand
TCACAGAATTTCTTTTAATCATAGAACGGTTTATTAATGGGTTTTTTATGTCGGGCTAGAAGTTTTCGTTAGTCGCGCTTTCAAGCAATTAAATACCTTTTTACGAGCCGGGTTTCTTACCAGAAAGCCGAGTCAACAAACTCGACGTATCCCAGCGGCCGCCACCCTGGGCCTGAATATCCGCATAAAATTGATCGACCAGGGCGGTAACCGGTATTTGAGCACCGTTTGCCCTGGCCTCACTAAGCACCATACCTAAATCTTTGCGCATCCAGTCAACCGCGAAGCCGTGTTCATAGTCACCGGCCAACATGGTCTGGTGTCGGTTTTCCATTTGCCAGGATTGCGCGGCACCCTTTGAGATCACTTCGATGACCTGCTCCGCATCCAGACCCGCCTGGCTTGCAAAGTGTAAACCTTCGGCTAAACCTTCAACGATGCCGGCGATACAAATCTGATTAACCATTTTACAGAGCTGACCGTTGCCTGCCGGGCCCATCAACTTCACCGTCTGGGCAAAACTTTCAATAACCGGACGAGCTTTATCAAAGATACTGCCGTCCCCGCCACACATCACCGTAAGCCGACCATGTTCGGCACCCTGCTGACCACCGGATACCGGTGCGTCAATAAAGCCCAACTGACGCGCGTGGCAAGCTGCATTAATTTCTCGGGCTAATGCCGCCGAAGCAGTGGTGTGGTCAACCAGAATACTGCCCGAGGCCATAGCATCCAGCGCCCCGGTTTCGCCGTAGCAAACTTCCCGGACATCGTCGTCCTGACCCACACAGGCAAATACTATATCTGCATCAACCACTGCCTGAGCGGGGCTGGTCGCTGCAATGCCCTGATATTGTGTAAGCCAGTCATCGGCTTTCTTCTGCGTACGGTTATATACCGATACCTGGAAACCGGCTTTACTGAGATGACCTGCCATGGGGTAACCCATCACGCCGAGTCCTAAAAAAGCTACTTTTTTTATCATCCAAACATTCCCATCAAACTAAGTCATTCAAAATAACTTCTGCTGATCATACGCCAGCAAACACAAAGCCAAACAACACAGCACCAAGCACTAATCTATACCAGACAAAGGGCATCATGCCGATTCGATTGACCAGAGCAAGGAAAAAATGAATACAGGCAAACGCCGTGAGTGCCGAAACAACGACGCCAATCAGCATGTCACCCCAGGGCACAAGGGCCTGGCCAGGGCCAGAAGCGGTTTCACCAACAAACTGGACAGCCTGATAGCCACCACTCAGCACAATCACGGGGATAGCCAGCAGAAACGAATAACGCGCTGCCTCAGTTCGCTTAAAGCCCAGGGCCAGGGCAGCCGTCATGGTAATACCGGATCTTGACGTGCCGGGTACCAGAGCGAGCATTTGAGCCAGACCAACCATCAATGCACTTTTCCAGGTAAGGCTGTTCATATCGAGTTGATGAGTGCCCTTCGTGTCCGCCAGGGCCAGCACTATCGCAAAAATAATGGTGGTAGTGGCAATCACGGTAATCGAACGTAAATAAGTCTCGACAAAATCACCCAATAACAGCCCACCTAGCCCTACCGGAATAGTGCCGATAACCAGGTACCAGACCAGGCGACTTTCCGGAGAGGCGCCACCGCCGCTTATTGATCTTAGCCATCCGACCGCAAGCTGATAAATCTCAGTCCGCAAATAAAAGATAACAGCAGATAATGATCCGACATGAACAGCAATATCAAAAGCCAGGCCCTGATCGGGTAAATCCAGTATCTGGGCGGGAATAATCAGATGTGCGGAACTTGAGATCGGTAAAAATTCAGTTAGCCCTTGAATAACGGCCAGCAATACTAACTGTAAAATATCCACAATATACCTTTCTCATAATTTCGCTGGCGAATCTAGCTCTGTGGCTGGCGAAGCCTTTGACGTTTGCTCCAGCTAATTTTATTGCGCAAATAAAGCGGCTCGACCTGATCCACTGAAACACCTTCGCCGCGCTGATAAATATCTATCGCCAGCATGAGGACTTGTTCAGCATCACTGGTAAGCGCCTCGTGTATGACCAGGGGTCGTAGCGATATTCGCTCTCTAAACTGCCAGCCATCACCGACACCGATAGCGCTAAATATGATTTCATCAAGGTTCTCAGTACTTTGATTAAATATACTCACGCCGACATCTTCTGGGATATTTAGGACATCGGGGTATAGCTCCCTGGCAAGCCCATCTATATTTTTATAAACACCCCAGTAGACTTCGTTCATTCTTGCATCAATCATCGGCATAGCGGCCTGGTCCTTAGCCACCAAACCTCTTTCTATCGCTAGCTGCGCGATAGACTGCAGGGTGGACACCGGCAAGACCTGAAGGTTTGCACCAAAAGCCAGGCCCTGCACCACACCCATGCCAATGCGCAGGCCAGTAAAAGAACCCGGTCCCTGATTAAAACCGATGGCATCGATGTCAAGTATCGACAAACCATTCTGTTTAAGTAGCTCATCGACCATGGGTAAAATTAACTGAACATGTTGCCGAGGTTTTGATTCACGTAATGAAGATATAGCCCCGTCGTTAGACAAGGCTACGGAACAGGAACTTAGGGCTGTATCTATAGCAATGATCTTTGCCACAATTCTGCTATCGCCAACTAAAAATCCCCCCAAAGGTGGGGGGATTTTATTGCTAATTTATCGAGCTGTTTCTCCCGGCCTATTTCCAGTCTAGCTGGTTTTATCCGGCTATCCATCTAAAGCTATTTTGCTT
>CALLDA010000059.1 GCA_937998635.1 uncultured Pseudomonadales bacterium | reverse complement strand
CGAATGGATGGACTGGAGCTGAAAGCCAGCGTCCAGGAACAGGTCAAGGCCCTCTGGGACGATGTGACCACAGAAACTCTGGGGGAACTAACCGACTTTAAGGGTTATCGGGAAGAGTTTTTGAAGCTGTTTGGTTTTGGTGTTGATGGTGTAGATTATGATGCCGATGTTGACCCGCTCGTCGAGCTATAGCTAGAAGTACTTAATGAGCAAATCTATGAATAAATGCATGAATAAATAATACCTGACAGGATTATAAAAACGAGGCTAGTTTAATGAGCACAGTTGATCAATTTTCGCCCCTGGTGAGACGTATTACCGCACCCAATGGCAGCGCTATGACCGGGGCTGGCACTAACACCTACTTGCTGGGTAATAAGGAGATCGCGGTGCTAGACCCTGGTCCGGTTTATGACAGCCACGTCGATGCGATTATCGAAGCTGGTGCCGGTAAAATCCGCTGGATTATTGTGACTCACACCCATAAAGACCACTCCCCGGTGGCCGCGATACTGGCCGAGAAAACCGGTGCACAGTTAGTGGGTTGTATGATGGACCCGCCTGATAGCTTTCAGGATCAGACCTTTCAGGTGAGCAAAAATATCGGCGATGGCGAGCAGTTTAAGACCGACGAATTTACCCTTGAGGCGATTTACACACCAGGTCACGTTGGCAATCATGTCTGTTATTTTTTGCACGAAGACGGATTGCTTTTTGCCGGTGACCATATTATGGATGGCTCCACCGTGGTGATTATTCCGCCCAGTGGTGACATGCGAGATTATGTGGATTCATTGGAAAAATTAAAAAAATTCCCTATGAAGGCTATTGCGCCGGGTCATGGCAACCTGATGCCTGAGCCACTTAAAGTGGTAGATGGTTTGGTTCGGCACCGTTCCATGCGCGAGCAAAAAGTTATTGCCGGTATGAAACAACTGGGTGAGGCGAGTTTGTTAGGCATGCTGTCGACGGTTTACAACGATGTTGATAAAAACGTACTGTTTTATGCGCGCTTTTCTTTGTGGGCGCATTTGTTAAAACTCGAGCGGGATGGTCTGGCTCGACGCACTTCTCGAAATGAGGAGTTTGATCAGGATTGCTGGGAACTCGTCTAAAGACCTGGAAGGATATTTATGGATACATCACTACATAACTTGAAGGCGCTATTTGAGCAACTGGGTTTACCCTCTTCGGAAGAGGATACGACGCTGTTTTTGCGAGAACACAGCCCTCTCGACCCTGAGCTTAAACTGGTAGAGGCCGATTTCTGGAATCCGGGACAACGGTCTTTTCTGATTGAGGCCCTGGCAGAAGATTCCGACTGGACAGAGCTTATCGAGCATCTGGATGCAGTGCTGAGGAGGTAGCAGGGCAAAGCTGAAAAATATGCCTTAGGGGACTTTTTTAGCGGAGCGCGTCAGTACAGAAAACACATTGTCTCTATTCTTGAGATTAAGTGGTGGCAGTCCTTGTGCCGGTCAATTCAGCCCAGTACCATGTCGCTTTTTTGGCGGAGTAAGTCGATGATCACAGGCGGCTTTTTGTGATGATCAAAGGAAGCATAGTTGCCATGGTAACGCCCATGGTTCCGGGTACGCTGGCTGTTGATATGGATGCGCTAAGACGACTGGTCGAGTGGCATACCACATCGGGTACTGATGCTATTGTCGCAGTAGGTACCACAGGCGAATCAGCGACACTCGAGGTGGATGAGCACCTTGCTGTCGTCAAAGCCTGTGTCGAACAGGCCGACGGTCGTATCCCGATTATCGCTGGTACCGGCGCAAACAGCACCAGTGAGGCGGTAGAGTTGACCAGGGGTGCCAAAGAGGCCGGTGCAGATGCCTGCTTGCTAGTGACGCCTTATTACAACAAGCCAACTCAGGAAGGTCTGGTGCTGCATTATCGAGCTATTGCTGAGGCAGTCGCTATTCCGCAGATTCTTTACAATGTGCCATCGCGTACCGCCTGCGATATGTTGCCAGAAACCGTCTGCCGTCTCGCGCAAATCGATAATATCGTTGGCATCAAAGAAGCCACGGCTGATATGCACAGAGCAGGGGAAATTATTGCTGGGTGCAGCGATCAATTTGCGGTTTATTCTGGTGATGATGCTACCGCCATGGAATTGATGCTGCTGGGTGGTAAGGGTAATATCTCGGTAACCGCAAATATTGCCCCCGCTCAAATGCACGCTCTGTGTGCTGCTGCATTAGCTGGTGACGAAAACAAAGCGCGGCAACTCAATGCTGAGCTTGCTCGGCTTCATGAAGATTTGTTTGTCGAATCAAACCCCATTCCCGTCAAGTGGGCTCTGGCAGAAATGGGACTTATCGCCCACGATGCTATTCGTTTACCCCTTACACCCCTGTCAAGGCCCTGGCAAGAACCACTGCGTTCGCTCCTGGTTGATACTGGCTTACTGGCACTTAACTGATGATGACAATTTGTCGAGCGCTTTATATGTGTAAATCTCCGTTGCTCCGCTTGCTCTGTGCGCCGAAAAAGCCTTTAGCAATAGCTGGGGCAATTTTGTCCATCCTGGCAATGAATGGCTGTAGTCTTTTTGATGACGATGGCATGTTCCGTAATAAAGGTGGGGACTACTTGCTGGCGGGAGAGAGTCCACCAATACAGGTTCCAGAAGACCTGGATGCTGGAGCCGTTGGTGAGCTGTATCGCATACCTGAGATTCCAGAGACCAGCGTGCTAGAGGATATTGAGGGCACACCTCGCCCCCAACTGTTATCGACTAACGTGCTTGAAGAGGAAATAAAAATACAAAGTTTGCCGGGTGGTCGCTGGGTTTTAATAAACCGCTTGCCCAGCGAAGTTTGGCCGCGAGTGAGAAGTATATTGAATCGCAATGCCATTCCCACTGCCCTGGCTGACGCGACCACCGGTATTATAGAAACTGTGTGGCTGGAATTTGAAGATGATCCTGAACAGAATCATCGCTACCGCTTTTCTATCGAGCAGGGCGTACAGCCCAAGAGTACTGAGATTTCGATCTTACACATGGCCATGACTAAGGATGCTGAAATTCCAGCCTGGCCCGTCTCCTCGACAGATGAAGAGCGGGAAAAAACCATGTTGAATGTCCTGGCCGGCGCCCTGGCCGGCGATGCTTCAAGTGGTACGGTATCAATGTTGGCGCAGGAAATTGGCGGGGAATCAAAGGTAGATATTTTGACCCCAAAAGACCAAACACCCTATATATTGCTAAGACTCGACTATGATCGCTCCTGGGCCTCGGTGGGGTATTCTGTGAGTAAGGAAGAATTTAGTATTGTTGATCAGGATCGCACGGCGGGTGTTCTCTATGTACACCACAGCGTAGAGGATAAGAAGGACGATAAGCCAGGATTGATACGACGTATGTTTGGTGCTGAGACGCTTGATCAGGGCCCTGAAGCGAACTATGAGGTGCGGGTTTCCCGTGGTGATGGGGGCATAGAAGTCAGGATTTTCGATAAAGAGCAAGACGAGCTGGCGCGTGTCGAGGCCTTACGCCTGCTAAAAAAAATTCGCGCCAATTTGTCCTGATACGGATATCCGAGCGTGCGTTTCATTTCTCTGGGTAGCGGCAGCAAAGGCAATGCCACCTTAGTTGAGTCCGATAATTCCTGTCTATTGATTGATTGCGGATTTTCTATCACCGAGCTAACTCGACGAATGGCCCGCCAGGATCGGCATCCAGATCAACTCAGTGCTATCTTAGTAACCCATGAGCACTCTGATCATATCCGTGGCGTCTTCCCTTTGGCTCGGCGGTATTCTTTGCCAGTCTATTTGACTGCTGGAACCCTGTCTGAGAAAAGCTCAAGAAGTGCAAAGAGCGTATCGAAAGTCAGGCTTGAATGCATCGATACCCATCGGGATTTTCAGGTCGATGATATTGAAGTATCCCCGGTTGCCGTCCCCCATGATGCTCGAGAACCGGTGCAGTTTGTGTTCCGATGCCGGGGGAAGTCGCTCGGAGTGTTGACAGATCTGGGCAGCCTTACTAGTCATGTTATTGACGCCTATCGCCACTGTGACGGACTGTTGGTGGAAGCTAACCATGACAGCGATATGCTGGCAAATGGACCTTATCCCTACCTCTTAAAACAACGAGTCGGTGGTGACTGGGGGCATTTGAATAATCATCAGGCAGCCGCTCTGATAGGCGGTATTGGCACGGAGCAGTTGCAGGGTATAGTTATTGGCCACATGAGTGAACAAAATAACAAGCTTGAAAGGGTAAGGCAGGAGATGGAACCCCTGCTAGAAGCGGTGCCGGAGGTTCAGTACGCGAGCCAGGCAGAGGCTACGAACTGGTTGACGGTTGATTAGCTTGAACCCGCAGTGGTGGTGAGTGTATTGTCACTCCAGGGCTTAGTGACACTGGGTTAATTTGCCCTCACTTATATTTTTATCGATGATTTATGTAACGGTTATTGTTGTGTCTTTGTTCCAGGCAGGAGAAGCTTTTTTATGAACAAATGTGAAGAATTGTATCGTGGTAAGGCCAAGTCGGTTTATTTTACAGACGATCCCGATTTACTAATCCTCCATTTCCGAAATGATACGTCCGCCTTCGATGGCAAAAAAATTGAACAGCTCGACCGTAAAGGTATGGTCAATAACAAGTTCAATGGATTTATCATGGAGAAACTAGCGGCTGCCGGGATACCGACACACTTCGAGTCGTTGTTGAGCGATCAGGAAGCTGTGGTGCTCAAGCTGGAGATGATGCCGATTGAATGTGTGGTGAGAAATATTGCGGCAGGTAGTATCTGTAAGCGCCTCGGCGTTGAAGAAGGTATCGATTTGAACCCGCCCACGTTTGAGTTCTTTTTGAAAGATGACGCTCGTGGCGACCCCATGATCAACGATTATCATATCGAATCATTTGGCTGGGCAAAGCCCGAGCACGTGGCGAAAATGAAGGAGTTAACCTTTGCGGTGAATGAAATCCTTAAGGCTCTGTTTCTAACGGGCGACATGCTGCTTGTGGATTACAAGCTGGAGTTTGGCTTGCATAAAGGGCAAGTCGTTCTGGGCGATGAGTTTACGCCCGACGGTTGCCGCTTATGGGACGTGGATACCCGCGAAAAACTCGACAAGGATCGCTTCCGTCAGGGCCTCGGTGATGTTGTTGAATCCTACGAACTGGTGGGTCACCGATTAGGCTTGAATTTCGACTAAAGCAGGCGAGCTAATCTAGTGCGTGCCGCTTACATTTGGTGCTGTTTTAGTCAAGGTCAGCAGTTTCTGTCCACAGACTGGTGTAGTTAATAGGCTTACTTGAAGCGACCTCTTTCAAACATCATGTAAGTTATTGATTCTTTATTAAAATAGTCGTAACTTATTGATTTTAATGGTCATTATTTTTTGTCTAAAAAGTGACCATTCTGTGACAAAGCCATGTGGCTAGGGGCTTGGTGCTAGTTTTATATAACTTGCCCACATAGTTATCCACAGAATCTGTTGGTAAGTGCTGTCAACCAAAATATGCCCAAAACGTTTATTAATTGCACCGGGCGGGCAGGATTACTTGGTCGATATTGCCGGCAAGCTCAGTCAGCGTGTCGCAGGATAAACGCGGGTTATTCGAGAGGTTTAGGTGGCTTAGGTGCGTGAGTTCAGAAAGTTCTGCCAAACTTTTGAGATTATTGTCGGCAAGATCGAGCACCGTGATATGTGTAAACATGCTTAAGCCGTCTAAACGTTCGATATTAGCGTTCGTGCAGCGGAGTATCGTTAGTTGCTCAAGCTGATGGATATTCAGGTCGGTGATGGTTTGAGTCAGGCATGTATTAAGCGCGGGGTCGGCAAGAGAATAGTCGTCAAATATCGCCGGTGGCTCATAAACCGTCGTCTCATTGAGAGTAATGACATATTGGTCGCAAGCTGTACAGATGGTGAGAAGAGCGGCAAGACAAAGTATTCTTTTCACGTATTATGCTCAACAATGTTTGGGATGCCTGCGATTGGAATTGCGATAGCTAGAATTTATTTTGATCATAGCTCTGTACATGTGACAAGGCTATCAGAAAGTAAAACCCCACACCCAGTATAGTTCAGGTCGGCCTGGATGCTAGAGGTTTAATGTAGTAGGCCAGATGTTTAAGGCTTAGTTTTTAGGGCCAGCCGTTTAAAATAGTGATCTCGGATATTTTAGCCTCAGGTATTTTAAGTAAGCGCTTAGACAAATAATTTCAAACCAGGGAGTTACCAATGAAGAAAGTGCTTTTAGTTAGTTTGGCCGTGACATTGATGGCCTGTATGTCAACCGATCCATACACGGGTCAGCAAAAAACCAGTAATACGGCTAAAGGCGCCGGCGTTGGAGCCGTCACTGGAGCTTTGATTGGCGTTGCCACATCAAGCAAGGATGATCGTAAGAAAGGTGCTTTGATTGGCGCTGCTGGTGGCGCAGCCGTGGGCGGCGGAATTGGTTTTTACATGGATAAGCAAGAAGCTGCACTGCGAGCTAAGCTAGAAGGTACTGGTGTCAGGGTTGTCAGAGAGGGCGATAACATTCGTCTGGTGATGCCTGGTAGCATCACATTTGGTTCCGGTCGCCACGAAGTGCGTCCAGAGTTTTATGCAACACTCGAGTCAGTGGCATTGGTGCTCAAGGAGTTTGACAAAACCGCCATTCGAATTGCGGGGCATACAGATTCAGACGGTAGCGATAGCTCTAATCAGACCCTGTCAGAGCGACGCGCCGGCAGCGTCGGACAATTACTGATCACCCAGGGTGTGATGTCAGGCCGTGTTCATGTGTCCGGTTATGGTGAACGCTACCCTGTGGCCAGTAATGACTCCGCCGCAGGACGTCAGGCTAACCGGCGCGTTGAGCTGGAGCTGGCTCCTTTATAAATGATCCCCTTATAACTGATTCAGTTAGTTGGGAGCGCCCTCGGGCAGGCAGTGACTAAGATCAAGCATAATCTGGTTCTGCTTGCTGAGGGGGCTGGTATAGGCTCAGTTTTAGCAAACTCAGCTACAGACAGGAATGCGGCAGTTCTTGCCGATCAATTGCTTTCTGAGCAGGTACTTGCCGAACAATTACACATTGCACTTGTTCATCGTCCTGATCAGATT
>CALLDA010000058.1 GCA_937998635.1 uncultured Pseudomonadales bacterium | reverse complement strand
CTTTCGACACGGTGCAGGCGAGTCTCCTTCAGAGACACATCATAATAATCGTTAAGGTTATCTAGCCCGACGACTTCGTCGCCCCGAGCCAGAAGACGCAGGGCTACGTGGGAGCCGATAAAACCTGCCGCGCCTGTTACCAGTACTTTCATTTGCTATTCCTGTCATGCATTTTGATTACGACGAAGCTCGATCAACCAATATTCATAAGCCTCCACCGACATCAAAGCCTTCCATCAACATCCTCAAGGGGGAATACACTTTTTAGATCGTAGACCACATGCTCAGGCTTACAATAGTGCCGGAGGGAAGCCGCACCCTCGCCGATAAAACACTGGTGAGCAACGGCCACCAGCACCCCGTCATAGGTGCCATTAGCAGGTTTCTCGATTAATTCTATGGCATATTCCCGACGGGCGTCTTCGCTACTGACCCAGGGATCATAGACATCCACCTGAACACCATAGCCCTGTAACTCCGCCACCACATCGACGACTTTGGTATTTCTGATATCCGGGCAATCCTGTTTAAAGGTCAGGCCCATCACCAGGATCCGCGCACCCTGCATAGTGATGTTTTTGCGAATCATCAGACGAACCAGCTCATTAGCCACGTAAGCACCCATCTGATCATTGATGCGCCGACCCGCCAGTATCATATCCGGATGATAGCCCACCGCCTGAGCCTTATGGGTCAGGTAGTAGGGGTCGACACCGATACAGTGACCGCCGACCAGGCCGGGGCGAAAATCCAGAAAATTCCACTTGGTCGCAGCGGCATCAAGCACCGCTGAGGTGTCAATATCCATGCGATTAAAAATCATCGCCAACTCATTGACCATGGCAATATTGACATCCCGCTGGGTATTCTCGATGACCTTGGCAGCCTCAGCGACTTTGATCGAAGGTGCTTTGTGGATCCCAGCCTCGACAACTTCACCGTACAACTCAGCGAGCTTATCCGTCACTGCCGCGGTGGAACCTGCCACCACTTTGATAATCGATTCAAGCCGATGCACCTTGTCGCCGGGATTGATACGCTCGGGACTGTAGCCAACAAAAAAGTCCTTGTTGAAGGTCAATCCCGATTGGCGCTCAAGTAAGGGCACACAAATCTCTTCGGTGGCACCGGGATAGACCGTCGATTCAAAAATAACGATATCACCCGCTTTCAGCACCGCGGCAACCGTCACGCAAGCACCACGAACGGCAGCGAAATCCGGTTGTTTGTGTTCATCGACCGGAGTGGGGACGGTGACTATAAAAGTCGAACATTGCTTCAGGGTATCCGTGTCGCTGACAAATACCAGTTGATCGGCATCAGCCAGCCCCTGCTGGTCGACCTCCTGGGTGGTATCAATACCGGCTTTGAGCGCTTCTATCCGCTGTACATTTATATCGAAGCCAATGACCTTTCGACATCGACCGAAAGCAACGGCTAAGGGCAAACCGACATACCCGAGCCCGATAATTCCAAGTCCTGCACCCGATTGATCGTACGTCATTCACTTTCCTTTCCACTGTGTCGGCAAGAACTACCCATTAGCCTTACACCCATTGTCCGCAAGCTTTTTCTGCTGCCATTATATGGCAACAGCCTTCATTGGATGAAACCTATTGGGTATACTTAGGCCACGACCACAGGGGAAGAAAACAGCCACCTCGGCTGAAATTGATGGAACAAATAACTACAAATCCGCGTAAACCTCTAGACTCTCCCCTGGTTTTGCTTATGCCCACCAAACACATGGGCAACCTGCTGGTATCTCTGCAAAGTATTGCCACATTAGTACAGGCTAACCAGAGTAAAAGCCTGGTAGTTGTCGACGAAAATTATAGGGAAATTTTGGAGTCAATACCGGCCATAAAAGATGTCCTGTACTATCCCCGGGCTAGCCTAAGCCGAGCCAATAAGCTCGGGAAGCTGGGACTATTAAAGAAATTTTATGATTCTCTGCGGGCTTATCGGTCCAGTTTGTTGCTCAACTTTGACTCTCAACCCCTATCAACAAACATCGCCCTAATGTCGAGAATAAAACCCAGTTGGGGCCTATCGGATACCCCCCGCAAGCAGCTGTATACCAAAATAATGGATGGCAACTCAGTAAGCCCCCACCGCTTTCATCACTATGATCAGTATGCCCGCGACCTGCTAGCTTGTCCTAGCCCTCAACAATACCCGACACTTCGGGTTCTCGAAAAACACAGTGATTCCCTGCGCCAAATTTTGCAAAGCCACAACATAGATGCCGACCAGCCCTATATATGCATCCATGCCGGTGCCACCAAAGACTATAAACTTTGGCCTGCGGCAAACTACGCGCGAACCGCCGACTGGCTGGTCTCTCAAGGCTACCAGGTTATTTTTGTAGGGGCCGGCTCCTCTGACCGATCAATTATCAAAGACATTAACCAGAAAAGTACCGAAGCCTATACAAACTTGTGTGACTCATTGTCCCTGGGACAGCTAATTGCCCTGTTTTCACGGAGCGCTTTTTTCCTTGGCAACGACAGTGGCCCCATGCACCTGGCAACCGCCTGTGGTGTGCCGGTTATCGCACTATTCGGCCCCACCGACGAGCAACGCTGGGGGCCATTGGGAAGTAACGCCACTATTATCAGAGATACCCAGGCCTGCACCGACGTTTGCTCTAAAAAGTTCTGCTCCGAGGGCTTTCGCTGCATAAAATCACTCGATGAAAACATCGTCCGAGCTGCTCTAGCCGAGCACATGACAGGCCCAGCCTCAAACCAAACTACCGGCATAAAACTCCAATGAAAGCTCATGCCCTGAGATACGATGCACACTCGGTCAATGTTAGCGAGCCATCAGCAAACCACGATCAATGAATCACAGCAAATTATCCCCCACTAGATTGACGGATGGATCCTGGCTTTATCTTGGCTGCGCACTTATCAGTGTTTTGCTGTTCGCAACTTCACTCTATACCGATGACATTATCAACGATGACGGCATGGATTATATTTACGCCGCCTATGAATACGGCAATGGCAACACAGCCGCCGCACTCTCCTTTCGACCGGAGCAACTTTTTTACAGCCAGTTTGCGATACTCTCAAAATATACCGGACTGAGCCTCTTACAGTCAGCGTATACCTTAAGCTTATTGGCGCAGATCGCCTTGATGTGTGGATTTTTAGCCATTATTCGCAGCCTGGGTGGCTCGGCAACGATCCAACTGCTGGCGATTATGGTCATTGCCAGCATGATCCATTTCAATGAATTGCGACCGCATATTGTTAAAGGCTTCGGGTTTTGGGCCTGCCAGATCTGGGCCATCTGGGCGATCATCAATTTCGCCCTCAACAGCCGCTGGCGGTATCTGCTTGGCTGGGCTGCACTGAGTATTATTTCAATGCTCTTCAGGATCGAAGGTATTGTCTATTTAGTTGGCATGGCCCTTATCATCCCGCTAGTCGTCAAAGGCGCACCGAGAAAGCGATTTTTGTTGTGCGGCGTCGCGATCCTTGCAGGCTGCCTGGCCATCGCTTCGATCAACCATCTATATTTCAAGCAGAGGGATTCCAACCAAAGGGATTTCAACCAAGAAAGCTCTCAGAAAATCAGCCCCTCAATCAAGCTCAAAGCCGAACTCCGCCGGGCCACCGGTATTACTGACACTATCAACAAACAAAAAGAATTGATTCGCGACACTATGCCCAATAAGTGGGCCCGTGACTCAACATCCCACTTCCTTATCGGAGGCTTAATATTTGAAGTCGCAAAAGTGCTGCTCTATACCACCAGCGGACTATTACTGATCCTCGTGCTGGTATACGGAAAAGCGACTATCTTTCCAAAAACCATTAACCACAAGTTAATCGCTGGCTATTTTATTATCGGTCTGGTGATTAGCTTTTATACAGTTGCTTCCCGGTTTTTTATTACCGATCGCTATCTATTTTTACCCGCCTTGTTATTGTGTATTCCGATACCATTTCTGCTTGAGCAAATACTCAGCAGCCAGGACCGTCAAGGCTGGGGCAGGCGCTACATCCTGCGCGGTGCCATTTTTATCATTCCCATACTCACCATCCTTACCCCCACCCTCAAGGATAATGACCAAAAAGCATACATCCCAGAGGCGGCACGGTGGCTCAAAGAAAACCTGCCTCCAGCGGATAGCATCTACTACAATGACCAGAAGCTGGCATTTTATAGCGAGGACTACGCTAATCGGAGTTTCCAGATTCCAGAAATCTCTTTAAAAACACTTCGTAATCAAAGTTATCGTTACGCCGTTATTCACACTGAAAAATCTAAGCCTTTAAAAATATCCAAATTGCTGACTAAGGATAAAAATACCCAGCTGGTACACAGTATCAGCGGTCAACGACGTGGCACGGTTGACGTTTATAAAATATCGGCAATCACTGAGTAAGCTCGATAGGGCAACTTAACTGAATGTCGGCACACTCTGCATTGGGAGGCCATACACGTTATCCAGATCAGCTCTAAAGACAAGCCTCTACGCCAGAGAAAATCCGGTCAGTGGCGCTATTTGATCGGCAATATCTCTGGACTGGACGATGTGGTTGGGCTGAGCGAACCCGACAGCATCGATGCTGACGACATGCCTTTTTCAAAATATCTAAGCGAACGCCGCGAGGTACACTCATCTCAGGCGACTCGTGTTTATCGGGCAACGCTAGATTGTGCTGGGCAGACACGAGCAGTTTTCGTTAAACACTTTCACGCCCGTTCAGTCATAGATCAATATAAGCAGCTAGTGCGAAAAAGCCGAGCGATGAAAGCCGTTATGGCGGACGCCCTACTCAATGAGCACGGATTTATCGCCCCTGAACCGCTGGTAATAGCCTGGCAACAAAATTACGGTATCAAAAAGAACTACGTTACGGTGAGCTCAGCATTAGAAGGTTATAAGGACATTTACCAACAGGTTGAGGCTTTGAGCGGCCTTGACAGAAGGTCCAAAAAAGAATTTTTAGTCGCCCTGGCTACCGCAACCGCTGCTCTGCATAAGGCAAATATCAGCCATGGCGATATGCGCCCTGGCAATATTTTGTGCCAACACGGTTTGTCCAAACAAGAGAACACCTGGCAATTTGCTTACATCGATAATGAGAGAACCAAAAAACACTGGCGGCTTCCGACCCGGGCTCGGATTAAAAATCTGGTGCAGCTGAATCTTTTGATCAGTCAAGAAATTAGTCGTAGCGATCGTCTACGTTTTTTTCAGACCTATTGTGATTGTTGCTATGGCTCATTTAATAAAAAATTACTGGTCCAGGTGCTCAAAAAAACCCGCACCCGTATGGCCCGCCTGCTCGACACCCATAGAATTCAACAAAGTGATGTGTGGCTATAAAAACCATGTTTTGGGGAACTTGCCAAAGTGGCAAAACAACAAGGCTAAAACCAGCTCAGCTACTCAGGGTAGCTGAGGTATTCGCTTAAAATCCCGCCGATATAACTTAATAGCACGGCGAGTGATTCGAGCTAATAGCCTGGCTCGCTTGCTTAAAATATCACCCAGCGGCTCGTCAAAATAAACCTGCAAAAACCACAGCACATCGCGTTTGCTCAGGCCAATATCGAGAGAAGAAAAATAGATACTGGCCAGATCTTTGACCAGCCAACGACTCGGCACTTTGTTTCTGATCTGGGCTCGGTGTAAATCCACCAAAAATAGCCGGGGCTGCAATTTGTTATCTAAAGCCGCACTGGATTGATCCAGCAAAAAATGGCAGATATAAAGGTCTCGGTGATTGATTCCAGCGCCGTGAATCGTCCGCGCAATAGTCGCAACTTTGGCAATCAACGCTCTTTTCTCTCGCAGAGAAGGCGGCTGTTGAGGCCATTTTTCTGCATAAACCGCCAGGCTAAGCGTGTCGGTCAACTCTTCGGTGATCAAAAATGATAGTTGCCGAGCCGGATTTTGGCCTCTTTTACCGTAGGCCACGGCATTAAGCGTATCCAGCCCCAGCGCTTTAACCCGATTAATTGCCAACCATTCATTGGCGGCACCAAATACCGGCATTTTCACCTGGCTGAAATTCTTGGCAATTTCTCTCCAGCCA
>CALLDA010000057.1 GCA_937998635.1 uncultured Pseudomonadales bacterium | reverse complement strand
ATGGTCGAGCCGAGCAGGCCGAGAGCACCCATTTCGTTAAAAATTTCCCGGTCGGTCTGTTCCTGTCGAAAGGCATTCTGGACGCGGGGCAATAATTTATCCTGGGCATATTGCCGGGCGCTGTCCATGATCATGCGCTCTTCTTCGCTGAGTTGTTGTTCAATCAGGAAGGGGTCCTGCCAGTTAAATGTGCCCCAGTCGCCAGCCATAAATGTCTCCAGATGTGAGAAAATTTGAGCGCGCACTATACCGCCACAGTCAGCCCAAACAAAGCTCGAGAACGAAAGCCCGGCAAAAATCCCGATGAATAAAAAGGCGGGGTCGGAGGCCGCCCTGGCTTGCGCCTGGCAGAGTAGCCCGACACAATGCCGACCAATACCCAATCTGACTTAGTGATAGGTCAGCTCGCCCGAATCGTTTGCTGAAAACAAGTCTATGAATCGTCCAGTCGAAGCCCTTATCAATCTTGCCAATATCCGCAGCAATTTTGCCTTAGCGAATAAGCTCTCGGGGGAAGCGTCTGTTATGGCTGTGATTAAGGCCAACGCCTACGGCCATGGCGCGCTTGCAGTGGCTCGCGCGCTGCCGGAGTCAGATGCTTTTGGTGTGGCTTGTCTGGCTGAAGCAATCGAATTGCGTGAAGCTGGAATAGCTAAACCAATCGTCTTACTAGGTGGTGTTTTTGACTCCACTGAATGGCGTGATGTTGAACATTTTGGCTTGCAGGTGGTTATCCATGCACAGGAGCAACTGGAGAGTTTCCTGGCCTACAGGCCTGATCAAGCCGAGCGGCAATTTGTTATCTGGCTAAAGTTGGACTCTGGTATGCATCGCCTCGGGTTTTCGCCGTCAGCTTTTGCCCGTGCCAGAGACTTGTTGATAGACAGCGGCAAGATTCAAGAATTAGTGCTCATGAGTCATTTTGCCTGCGCCGATGAATACCAAAGCGCCATGACAGATAGCCAGTTAGCTTTGTTTAAAAAGGCGTCAGGGGGCGGGGGCGACCCTTTGAGCATAGCTAACTCAGCAGCCCTGATCACCTGTCCCGACAGTCATTTTGACTGGGTTCGTCCGGGCATCATGTTGTACGGGGCTAACCCTCTTACTGAGCAGGTAATAGTAGATGTGCCGTTACTACCTGCAATGACCTTGCGTTCCCGTTTGATCGATGTCCGCGACATTCTCGCTGGAGATTCAGTTGGCTACGGGGGGCAGTGGAGCGCTCCCGGGGCTGCACGAATAGGCACCGTCGCTATCGGTTATGGGGATGGCTATCCTCGCCACGCAGTAAATGGCACGCCCGTGTTGGTTGGCGACAAACGCGCTGCGCTGGCAGGTCGAGTATCAATGGATTATATCTCTGTGGATTTAAGCGATTTACCCGAAGCCCGGGTGGGCGATGAAGTGGTGTTGTGGGGAGAAGGCTTGCCAGTTGAGGAGGTCGCGGCGATGTCTGGGACTATTGCCTACGAATTGCTCACCGGTGTACGCAGTCGTGTAAACTTTCGGTATCTAGAAGAATAAACGCTGTCGGTATTTAAACCAGAGAATATCCGCTGCTGGGCTGACAGAATCGCCTTTGTTTTTTTGCTAACGGGGTATTGCTACTAACAATGTCCAATGTCTCGCTACTAGCAATAAATCACCTTACCACTCAGCCATCTTTGTTGCCTTTTAGCACCAGATTATCGATACCGTTTTGTAACAGAGTCGCGCGCGCGTTGGCGAGCTTCGAGCGGGATTTGAAGGGTCCCACGATGACCCGGTGCCAGGTGCCTGCAGATTTGCTGGTAGCGGCCTCGACATGAGCATCTAGATTTAACAATAACAGCCTGGCGCGCAGGCCATCCGCATCGGCTGTATTTCTGAAAGACCCAGCTTGTAGCATAAATATATCGCCATTTTTCTGGCTGCCCCGTACGGGGCTTTGTTCGGTATTGGGGATGGTGACTTCTGACTCAGGCAATAGGGTGTAAAAATCAAAACGCGGTTTAACTGATTCAGTACCTTCATTACCGACGATGCCGTCGATAGTCTGGGCGATATCCTGTTGAGGGTTTTCCCAGCGCTGAACCAACACCATGGTCAGGATGCCGAGCGCAAAGCCACCTAGCATCCACGGCCAGCGCGGCGAGGCTTTAACAACCGGCTTACGGGCCTTATTACGGGCGGCGGGTTTGCGCTTTTTCGGTGACTTGTTGGCGTAATCTTTTGCCATGACAATGCTGTCTGGTAACGAGGCAGCATTGTAAACGCTCTCTAATTAGGACGCTATAGTATCTAGATAATTAATTAGATTAAACCGATAATATGCTGAATATAAAGGATAAGTTATGACATATCCTGAGGGTCGACGTCGAGGGACCACCTAACTTTGCGCGCCGCTTTATTGGTCTCCAGCCACAGGCTTAGTTGTCCCAGCACATGATGCAGGACTTTCCTTTCCTCGGCAATAATCAGCAGCTGATAGCGGAAGCGTTTGTTGCGACGTTCCAGCGGTGCAGAATAAGGCCCCAGATAGCGTAGCGATGGGCGACCGGCGACAATCCCCTGACAGTATTCTCTCGCTTCCTGGAGCAAGGCATTTGCGTCATGGCCCGATGTGGCCTCTGCCCGCACAAGGGCCACGTTCGTATAGGGAGGCATGTCGCTAAGCCGTCGTTCGGCCAATAGTTGTTCGGCAAATTTCGGGTATTGATTTTCTGCCAGTAAGGCGAGCAGAGGGTGTTCACTGTGGTGGCTTTGTATCATGACTCGGCCGGGAATCTCTCCGCGACCGGCTCTTCCTGCGACCTGAGTAACCAGTTGTCCCAGCCGCTCAGTGGCTCGGAAATCTGGAGAGAAAAGACCACTGTCAGCGTCCAGTACCACCACCAGAGTGACATTGGGGAAATGGTGACCTTTAGCCAGTATTTGGGTGCCAACCAGTACGCAGGGCTTGCCGGAATTAATTTCGGTAATGACTTTCGACATGGCCTGCTTGCGCCGGGTAGTATCCCGGTCTACGCGTAACACTGGGATATCGGGAAATAATGCTTCGAGGGTCGCTTCACCTCGTTCGGTACCCTGACCCAGATACTGCAAGTGCTCGCTATGGCATTGAGGGCAGGTTGAAGGCACGGCCTGGCGATAATCACAGTGATGACAACGAAGGTGAGGATTGCTCTGGTGGAAGGTCAGCCGGGCATCGCAATGTTTGCAGTTGGCGATCCAGCCGCAGTCATGGCACATCATGGTTGGCGCAAAGCCACGGCGGTTTAGAAACACCAGCACTTGACGACCTCTGGCAAGCTCCTGCTCCATGGCGACAATCGCGGCTTGTGAAAACCCG
>CALLDA010000056.1 GCA_937998635.1 uncultured Pseudomonadales bacterium | reverse complement strand
AAAGTAACTGGCATCTTCGCTGAAAGAAAAATCACTGACCGGATGCTGATTATCCAGGCCCTGAATAAAATAACGCCTGGTATCGAGTTTATAGAAGGCGTTCAGTGTGCTGGCTAGTACCGGCACTTCATAGTAGTTGATCGTGTGAGATTCGGAAAAACGATCTAACTGGTCACTATCGTCAAAATGCTCGGCGACTAAAATTCGCCACGAGTCCTCATCAATATAGTAAACGCGACGGCGGTGTGGATGATCGATGCCCTCTTTACGAGTCGCCTCAACTACCCACACGCGGTGCAATTCATAGCGGCCCAACTGTTGATTCATATGGCCAGGTTTAACGATGTCGTCGGGCGTGATGGCGTCGCTATGAAGCTGGTAGGCGTTATAGGGAACATACATTTCTTTTTTACCCGACAATTGCCAGGTAAAGTTAGTTATCTTGCCGGAAAACATGCCATTTTGATCGATTAAGTGTATGCCGTTGGAAGCTGCAGCGGGGGTGTTGCCATCTACCCCTGGTGCCCGCTTCACCCGACGTTTTTGAGGGGCGTAAGCCCAGGCTTTTCTCTCCTGCTCAACACTGTTCAGGTTGTTATGGAAGAGGAGCATTACGCCAGCGGCTTTGCTGGGTGCTTTAACATAATTGATACCCCTGGCCAGTATCCCATCAAAGTTCTCGAGGGCGGCATCGGCGACCTGACGAGGAAACATTATTTCCTGTAGCACGACGGAAAGCTGATATTTACCTTTATCCGTCGGCGCAGCCGAGTTCACATATCGCTTAACGCTACCGCCCTTAAAACTGACCAGGGAGTTCCAGATTGCTTGCTGGCCATTTGCCGGTTGCGGAAAAGGAATGCCCTGAACAATACCCTCGATGCCAGCGCCGTCATCGACAATTCGAGCCTGCGGGGCGTACTTCCGTGTGTGCTCGAGAATGCGTTGAGGGTGCGAAGCACTGCGTCGGCTCGGATATATTTTTAGCTTATAGGTGTTTGGGTGCTTTTCCATCATCGCCTTATGTCCCGACGATAATTGATCGGCAAACTCGGCCATGTTGCCGAAATCTATAGTGAACAGAACTTCATCTTCTGGAAAAGGATTGGGGTGGGTTTTACCTACTTCGTATCCCGGCGGCGCCTGAGTGATGCCCCCGGTCCAGGGTGGGATGCTTTGTGCTTCATTGCCAGCCTGCTCGGCACCCATAACCGTTAGTTGAGGTTCGGACTGAGCCTGTGGTGCGATGCATAATATCGCGGTGATAGTAATCAGTGCTGCACCTAATATCTCTCTGGCAGATTGCTTGCGCGTTGCAGCTTTATTAATGATGGCGTTATTAACAGGGTGATGATTAGCCTTGTAGCGCGCATTTACGTAGTTTTGAGCGACGTAGTTTTGAGCGATGTGATTTCGAGCTAGTTGGTTTGTAGCTATGTGACTTTTAAACATGGCAGCCTCGCTTCCAACCGGGTGGGATAATCTGTCAAAGATATCCCACCCAGCCAGTATTTTTATAGTTCAGTGGTCCGAAATGGGTAAAACGTTGGCAGTGTTGCGAATAAATTACCTTTGTTGAAGTCCCTGCGGATGAATGATTATTTTGTAACAGGGACTTTTCTATCGGATCCTTTTGTTAAGTTAAAATTGTTCGTTGCTATGTTTGGTTCAGGCCTCGATCAACGGGTCTCTGTCTATCTGGTAGCCAGCGTTTGTACATCTTCTGGTAGCGGCTCAGATTTTAATACGCCTTCATTTTCCAGCGCATTGATATCCGCATCACTCATGCCGAGGACGTCACCAAATATCTCCCGATTGAATTCGCCCAGGTAGGGGGCCTGGAGATCAAGCTTTTCCGGGAATTCTGAGAAACGCAAGGGCACACCGGGTATTTGCAGATCACCATAGCCTCGGTCGCTGATGGTGCGAATCACTTCGCGCTCGATCAGGTGGGGATGGTCCATGGCCTCGGGTACGCTCAGTACGGGGGCCACCGGGATATGTAAATCTTCAAGTAGCTTAAGCGCATCATCGCGTTTGTAGTTGCTGAGCCAGCCTTCAATGATTTCAACCAGCTCGTCTTTGCGTTCAACGCGTTTGCCGTTGGTATCAAAATCCGGGTGTTCTGCCAAATCTTCTCTGCCCATGGCTTCGCACAGCAGACCCCACTGTCGGGCCATGACCACCATAAACAAAAAGCCATCTTTGCATTTGAACAGGCCAAGTGGGGCGGCGGCGTAATGATGGTGTCCGCCTCGTTTTGGCACAATTTTGCCATTGCTGCCGGAGTAGGCCTGAACGTTAATTTCATGGCTATGGAAGTAGGCGTCAAGGAGGGAGATATCGATATGCTGGCCTTTGCCGGTTTTCATATGGTAGAGCAGGGCACCATTAATGGCTGCCAGAGCGTGAACCCCAGCACTGACATCACCAATGCCGAGCATGGGAAAGTAGGGTGGCTCATCCGGATCGCCGATCATATCCATAACGCCGGATACCGCCATGGCGATATAGTCAAAGCCCGGCAGGCTCGAGAGTGGCCCGGTTTGACCGAAGGCTGAAATGGAACACATGATGATGTCGGGTTTGATCTCCTTGACCACGTCGTAACCGAGGCCAAGGCGAGCGATAGCACCAGGGGCGAAATTTTCCAGCACAATATCGCATTCCTTGATCAGGTCTTTGACGATGGCCAGGCCTTTAGGGTTGCGAATATCAACACAGATGCTCTTTTTACCGCGACTTTGCTGGATGTAATAGCCACTGCGGCCTTTACGCCGGTGGGGCATTAAGTGAACCGGGTCGCCTGCGGGTGACAGCTCAACCTTGATGACCTCCGCACCCAGCTCTGCGGCAAGCCGGGAGGTGGTGGGGCCGGCAAGGTACTGGGTGAAGTCGAGAATGCGGTAGCCATCGAG
Organism: uncultured Pseudomonadales bacterium; assembly: GCA_937998635.1. GTDB lineage: Bacteria > Pseudomonadota > Gammaproteobacteria > Pseudomonadales > Porticoccaceae > HB2-32-21. Next base: position 241 of record CALLDA010000056.1, on the reverse strand, counting down.
AATGTGCTTTGGATCCATCTTTGTTACTCCGTTAGGGCCTGCGTCAACTGGCGGACCAATGTTGTTTATAGGGGACCTTAGGCTGATTTCTATTAATCAGTTCTATTAAACAGACCCGTTTTTGATAGAAAATTTTGTGTCAATTAGAAAGCGTCGTAAGCGAGGCTCAGCAAATTTATACTGCCTTCTGGAATAGAATTTCATTATTTTTCAGAGTGTCGATTTTATCCGCCGTGTAGTT
>CALLDA010000055.1 GCA_937998635.1 uncultured Pseudomonadales bacterium | reverse complement strand
GAGCAGGGCGCTGATATCCTCGATATTGGCGGTGAATCGACTCGTCCAGGCGCCACAACTATTGCCGAATCCGAAGAGCTAGAGCGAGTAGTTCCTGTTATAGCGGCGCTTAAGCAGCGTTTTGATATTCCTTTATCGGTTGATACCAGCACACCTGAAGTGATGAGGCTTGCAGCCGCAGAGGGCGCGGCAATGATCAACGATGTTCGTGCGCTGTGCCGTCCTGGAGCGCTTGAAGCGGTGGCGGCAAGTCAATTACCGGTGGTGTTAATGCACTTACGGGGCGAACCCAAAAATATGCAGGACGATCCGGCTTATAAGGATGTTGTCAATGATGTTATCGGGTTTTTGAGCGGGCGTGTCAGTGCCTGTGAAGATGCTGGCATTGATCGCGGCAGACTGGTCATCGATCCGGGTTTTGGTTTTGGCAAAACACTGGATCACAACCTGGAAATATTTCGAGCCTTGCCGGAGCTGGTGGCTCTCGGCTTGCCGGTATTGGTAGGTTTGTCGCGAAAGCGTATGATTGGTGATTTGCTTGATAAACCCACAACTGATCGTGTCTACGGCAGTGTCGCCCTTGCCGTACTGGCAGCACAAAAAGGCGTCCGTATGATTCGAGTTCATGACGTTGGCGCAACGGTTGATGCTTTAAAAATACTGGCTGCCATCAAGGAGCCATAACCCTGACAGGACAAGTTTAGTAAATCATGAGCAAGCGATTTTTCGGCACAGATGGTGTTCGCGGGCAGGTCGGCAACTATCCGATCACGGTAGATTTTGTTCTAAAGCTGGGCTGGGCCGCTGGGAAAGTGTTTGGCGACAGCCAGCTAAGCGGTCAGGGTCGAAAGCTTATTTTGATCGGAAAAGATACGCGCGTGTCCGGCTATATGTTTGAGTCTGCTTTGCAGGCCGGGATTATTGCCGCTGGCGTCGATGTGAGTTTGCTAGGCCCCATGCCGACGCCGGCAGTGGCCTATTTGACACGCACTTTCCGCGCCCAGGCGGGCATTGTGATCAGCGCCTCTCACAATCCATTTCAGGATAACGGCATCAAGTTCTTTGGTGCGAATGGCTTCAAATTACCCGATGAAATAGAGCATGAAATCGAGCGCTACCTGGATCTTGATGTGGTTACCAGTGAATCAATCGACCTGGGCCGCGCGCACCGGGTGACTGACGCTGCGGGAAGATATATCGAGTTTTGCAAGGGCACCTTGCCCTATGGTTTTAGTCTGGCCGGGGTTAAGTTGGTCGTCGATTGCGCCCATGGTGCGACCTACCACGTGGCCCCGGATGTGCTGCGAGAATTGGGTGCCACCGTGCATGAGTTGGGTGTTCAACCTAATGGCATCAATATCAACGATGACTGTGGTTCTACCAGCCCAGATCGGCTTCGGGAAAAAGTACTCGAGATTCAGGCTGACGCTGGTATAGCCCTTGATGGCGATGGCGATCGAGTGCTTTTTGTCGATCACCTGGGCCATGAAGTCGATGGTGATGAGCTGCTTTATATCATCGCCAAGTCCCGGCAGAGTAACGGTAAGGCCTGTCGTGGGGTGGCCGGTACGCTGATGAGTCATTTTGGTTTGGACAAGGACATGGCCGAGTTGAATGTCCCCTTTGTACGCACCCAGGTGGGTGATCGCTATGTAATTGAAGCCATGCGAGAGCGGCACTGGGATCTGGGTGGTGAAAATTCCGGGCACATTGTTTGTGGCGATATCACCACCACTGGAGATGGTATTGTTGCCTGCCTACAAGTACTAATGGCCATGCAGGGAGCTGAGCAAAGCCTGTACGAGCTTAAACAAGGCATGCACAAATTGCCTCAGGTTCTGGTCAATGTGTCGATAAGCGGTAGCGCAGATCTCGGTCAGGCCGCGGTGCTCGGTGCTGTTAACCTGGCAGAGCGGAAGCTAGCTGGCAGTGGACGGGTTCTTTTGCGGCCTTCGGGCACAGAACCCATTGTTCGAGTCATGGTCGAAGGCGAAGATATCACCCTGGTTAAGGAGCTTGCCAATGACATTGCTGAAGTCGTTGCAGCCGCAGCCAAATAGCGTAAATCGCCTTGTATGTAGTCACCTATTTCGCTACCATTGGCGCCCTTTTTCGGCGGCTGGGAAATGCCTGATTCGCAGACACCTGAACCATTGATATCCAAAGCACTGATAATCGGCAACTGGAAGATGAATGGCTCGCGGAGCAGTGTCGCAAAACTGACCGAGGATATTCAGTCAGGACTTGGGAGCGTTAATGTCCAGGTAGTGATTTGTCCGCCTGCGGTATTTATAGCCGATGTAGCAAATGTTTTGCACAACGACACGGCCTCTGATTCGCTTGAGGTGATTGAGAGGGCTGCGCAGGCCGTACAGCAGACGGTACAAGTACAAATAGGCGCGCAAAATATTTGCGAATATGAAAGTGGTGCCTATACCGGTGAAATATCAGGCGGTATGCTGGGCGAATTTTCCTGTCGCTACGTCATTATCGGTCATTCCGAGCGGCGTCAGAACTATCATGAGAGTGATGGGCAGATAGCCAATAAATTCATCGCTGCGCGCAAAGCAGGTTTGCAGCCGGTAGTCTGCGTTGGCGAAACCGCTGCTGAGTACAAGCGAGGCGAGACCAGGCAAGTCGTGCAAGGCCAGCTTGATGCGATTATCGACAGGGTTGGTGTCGAGGCCTTAGCCTCAGCGGTGATAGCTTATGAACCTATATGGGCGATAGGCACAGGCGAAGTAGCAACAGCGGAAGTAGCTCAGCAGGTGCTATTAGAAGTTCGCTCCCAGTTAGGTGTTTTTGGAGCGCAGACACAACTGATTTATGGCGGCAGTGTGACGACAGAAAATGCAGAGCAGCTGTTTAAGCAGCGGGATATTAATGGAGCGCTCGTTGGTGGTGCATCTTTAGACGCTGACCAATTTGTGGGAATTTGTAAAATAGCGGACTTAAACTGATGGAAAAACTGATTCTGGTAGTACACCTGCTAATTGCATTGTCTATTATCGGTTTGATTTTGATACAGCAAGGTAAGGGTGCTGAAGCCGGCGCATCGTTCGGCGGCGGTGGCTCTCAAACACTGTTTGGTAGCGCCGGTAGCTGGAATTTTTTCAGCAAAGCGACGGCAATATTGGCGACATTATTTTTTGTTACCAGCCTGACTCTAGCGATGAAGGCTCGTAACAACGCTGGCATAGGTGATGTAGATCTGCCTGCCATGGAAATACTTGAAGCTGAGAGTCAGCAAGCTATCGAAGAGGCTGAAATACCCTCGCTCAGCACAGACAGCCAGGCTCTCGGTGGTGATGGTCTAGATACCGGCGAGACATTGGGTATTCCAGAGTTAGACGCTGATATCCCGGTGATAGATGTCCCGGTATTAGAAAACGAATGAACTGTAGTGCAGAATTTGCCCAAGTGGTGGAATTGGTAGACACGCTATCTTGAGGGGGTAGTGGCGTAAGCCGTGCCGGTTCAAGTCCGGCCTTGGGCACCATATTGAAGATCGGTAGCTAGTTGTCAATTGTAATCATGGTGTACTTTTCGGTCCTCGGTCATGGGGGTTTGTATCCCCCTAATAAGTGGTTGTGGGGATACTGAAATAGCCTCGATTAAGTGTTATATAAGGTCGTAAGTGCTTGACCAGAGTGGGCCTCAGCCCTATAATTCTCCGCCCTTGAGACAGCCGGTTTTTACCAGGATTAGCGGTTGGGGGCATAGCGCTAGAGCTAACGTTTGGAGTGCTGATGCGAGATTGAAGAATTGATTGCGGGGTGGAGCAGCCTGGTAGCTCGTCGGGCTCATAACCCGAAGGTCGTAGGTTCGAATCCTGCCCCCGCTACCAATATTGCGCTGGGTGTTTGCTGCCTGTTAGTGCATTGCGTTTAGCCCCTGTTTACAGGGGCTTTTTGTTTATGGATTATTTTTTGCCCAGCGATTAGCCAGGCTGTTTATTGGCTTGTTACGCAGGCAAGAATTAGGCAGGTAAATGTCGGTTTCACGTGAGACATTAGCATCGTTGATTGAACCACTTGCTGTGGCGATGGGTTTTGAGCTATGGGGCGTGGAATATTTCGCCCGCAGCACAACGAGTGTCCTGAGGGTGTATATCGATCGAGAAGATGGTATAGGCATAGAAGATTGTCAGCAGTTTAGCCGCCAGCTAGGCTCGGTGCTGGATGTGGAAGACCCTATTCATGGTGAATATACTTTAGAAGTGTCTTCTCCCGGCCTGGATCGGCCGCTCTATTCACCGGCCCAATATGGTAAGTATGTTGGTGAGACAATTGATTTGAAATTACGCTTCCCTTATGAAGAGAGGCGTAAATTTAAAGGTCAGCTAAAGGCGGTTGAAGCAGGTGATGTCGTTATTGTGGTCGATGATCACGAATACCTGTTTCCATTTGAAAGTATCGAAAAGGCGAGAGTGGTTCCTCGCTTTTAGCCAAAAAATGATGAGGCTTGTGAATGGATAACGAAATAATTTTGGTTGCCGAGGCGGTTTCCAACGAAAAGGGCGTAGCAAAAGAAGTCATTTTCGAGGCTATCGAAGAAGCTTTGGCAATGGCGACTAAAAAGCGCTATGACGAAGACGCTAATATCAAAGTGCTTATCAATCGCGATACCGGTGAGTACAAAAGCACTCGCTGGTGGGGTGTTGTTGATGACGATACCCTGGCAGAGCTAGGTACCCAATTCACTCTCGAAGAAGCCCATGAAAAAAACCCCGCACTGGTCGCAGGCGATATATATGAGGAAGAAGTAGAAAATGTTGAATTTGGGCGTATCGCTGCACAGGCAGCCAAACAGGTAATCGTTCAGAAGGTACGTGAAGCTGAGCGCGAGCTGGTGGTTGCCAGGTATCGTGACAGAATCGGTGAATTGATCAGCGGCACGGTTAAAAAGGTTACCCGAGAGCATATCATCGTTGAGCTGGGTAACAATGCCGAAGGCTTGATGCCCCGTGAAGAGCTGGTGGGCCGAGAAGTATTTCGTGTTAATGATCGCGTTCGCGCCATTTTGTATGACATCCGAACTGAGGGTCGTGGTCCACAATTATTATTGAGCCGGGCTTGTAACGAAATGTTGATAGAATTATTTCGTGTTGAAGTGCCGGAAATCGCTGAGCAGGTAATAGAAATCCGCGCCGTTGCGCGTGACGTTGATTCACGTGCCAAAATTGCTGTCAAAACCAACGATGGGCGTATTGACCCTATTGGCGCTTGTGTGGGTATGCGCGGTGCTCGGGTACAGGCGGTGTCCGGCGAGCTTGATGGCGAACGTATTGATATCGTACTTTGGGATGATAATTTGGCACAGTTGATGATCAATGCCATGGCGCCGGCCGAAGTTGAGGCTATTATTGTCGATGAAGACAACCACAGCATGGAAGTAGCGGTGGCTCAGGATAACCTTGCCCAGGCCATCGGTAAAAATGGACAAAATGTGCGTCTGGCATCGGAATTGACTGGCTGGCATGTCAATGTCATGACGGTTGAGGACTTCGAAGAAAAACAAAACGAAGAAACCGGCGGTGTAGTCGAGCAATTTATCAACAAGCTTGATATCGATGAAGATGTCGCGATTGTTCTGGTTGAGGAAGGCTTTACCACTTTAGAGGAAGTCGCCTATGTGCCTCTCGAAGAATTGGCGAGCATCGAAGGTTTTGATGCAGAAATTGCTGAGGCCCTACGCGCTCGGGCCAAAGATGCCCTTCTGACCCATGCACTGGCCTCGGAAGAAGAGTTGTCCAATGCCGAACCTGCTGAAGATTTACTGACCATGGAAGGTATGGATCAGACCCTGGCCTGCAAATTAGCGGCTGGTGGCATCGTGACAATGGAAGACCTTGCTGAACTATCCGTTGATGACTTGCTAGATATTGAAAATATTGATCCGGAACGTGCTGGTGAGCTGATTTTGACGGCCCGCGCACCCTGGTTTGCAGAATAGTCGCTATAAAACGTTTTATGTTGCGTGTTGCGAAAGGTAATTAATGAGGAAATCTGATGGCTGAAGTGACCGTGAGTGAATTAGCCGAAACTGTAGGCGCGTCGGTAGAACGCCTGCTAGCGCAGATGGAGCAGGCCGGTCTTTCTCATAAAACCGGTGATGCTTCGGTTTCAGACGAAGAAAAACAGACCCTGTTGGCCTATTTGAAAAGCCTCCATGGTGATCAATCGAGCGAACCTAAAAAAATCACCCTGCGTCGCAAGAGTATTAGTACTTTAAAGGCAGGGTCCGGACGCAAATCCGTTAATGTTGAGGTGCGCAAAAAGCGCACTTACGTCAAGCGTGATGCCAGTTTGCCTGACTCAGAAGCGGAACCAACCGAAACCGCTGCTGCCGAACCCGTAGCGGCCGCTGCAGACGATTATCAGGCTACGTTGGAAGATGCAGAATCAAAGCGTTTAGCAGCGATAGCCGCGCGTCGAAAGCAGGAAGAAGAGAGTCAGTTAGCCACTGATCATGTAGCCTTAAGTAAAGAGTCCGCAGTAGAAGAAGCGCCTAAGCAAGAACCTGTTACCAAATTATCAACGCCAGTTTTACCTGCAGAAGTGACTGACGATGTTTCAGTGCGTTTGGGTAAAAAGCGCGATAAACCAGATGATGATCCTGAAGATCGGCCGAAAAAGAAAAAGGCTGTAAAAGGCACCCGTAAACGGAGAGGCGGTTCTCTCGTCGATGAAGCAGATATCGATGATGATGAACTTAAAAAACCTCGTTTGACCTCTGGTATTCCTGTCGTCAAGGTTGAGAATGTCCATGTCTTCAAAAAGCCAACAGCGAAGACGGTTCACACCGTAGAAATTGGCGACACCATTGTTGTGAGTGATTTAGCTCAGCAAATGTCCGTGAAAGCGGGTGTGGTGATCAAGGAGCTAATGAAGCTGGGTGCCATGGTCACGATCAACGAAAGTGTCGATCGTGATACTGCCACACTCGTTGTTGAAGAGCTGGGTCATACTGCCGTTAGTGTTAAAGGTGAAGTGGACACGATAGAAGACGCGTTGCGAGAAGCCCTTTCTATCGATGGTCTTGAAGAGAAGCGAGCTCCGGTGGTCACGGTGATGGGCCACGTTGATCACGGTAAAACATCACTACTTGATTATATTCGCAGTAGCCGTGTTGCTTCAGGTGAGGCTGGCGGAATCACCCAGCATATAGGTGCCTACCACGTTGATACCCCTCAGGGCATGGTGACTTTTCTGGATACCCCAGGTCACGCAGCATTTACCGCCATGCGTGCTCGGGGTGCGCAATCCACTGACGTGGTGATTTTGGTGGTCGCAGCCGATGACGGTGTGATGCCTCAAACCGAGGAAGCCATACTCCATGCCAAGGCTGCAGGTGTGCCTATTGTTGTGGCTATCAATAAGATAGATAAAGAAGGTGCTGATCCTGAGCGCGTCACTAATGAGCTGGCTGCGAAAGAAGTTATTCCAGAAGGTTGGGGCGGCGATACGCAGTTCGTCAATGTCTCTGCCCATACCGGAGAAGGCATAGACGAATTGCTTGAAGCTATTTTGTTACAGTCTGAATTACTCGAGCTAACCGCAGCAATCGACGTGCCGGCCCAGGGTGTCATTGTCGAAGCACGTCTTGAGAAAGGCCGTGGTGTAGTGGCTACAGCTTTGGTACAGGTTGGCACCTTGAATAAAGGCGATCTTGTTCTGGCTGGACAAAGTGTTGGCAGAATCCGTGCGATGACCGACGAAGCGGGTCAACCGGTTGATCAGGCAGGTCCGTCGATTCCGGTGGAAATATTGGGGCTCGATAGCCCGCCCAATGCCGGTGATGAATTTGCGGTGATGAGTGATGAACGCAAGGCTCGTGAAGTGGCCGAGTTCCGCCAGCAAAAAATGCGCGAAGAAAAAGTCGTTCGCCAGCAGGCTTCCCAGCTCGAAAACATGTTTGCCACCTTTGAAGGTGCCGGGAAAAAAGAATTAGCTGTACTGGTGAAAGCTGATGTGCGCGGTTCCCTGGAAGCGATACTGTCTGCGCTGGCCGACTTTGGTACTGATGAAGTCGCCGTGAACATTGTCTCCTCTGGTGTCGGTGGGCTAAACAGCTCCGATATAAATCTGGCGATGAGCAGCGGCGCAGTGGTGATCGGTTTTAACGTGCGGGCTGACACATCGGCTCGACGCCTGGCGGAATCGGAAGGCGTTGAGATCCGCTATTACAGCATTATTTACAACCTGCTCGATGAAATTAAGCAAGCAT
>CALLDA010000054.1 GCA_937998635.1 uncultured Pseudomonadales bacterium | reverse complement strand
CACCCAGTTTGGTCGTCGTCGCAACGCCACACTCGCTCATGCCCCACACCGCCATCAGATGAATATCGAGTTTTTCGGCAGCCGTCTCGGCCAGCACACGGGGAATCGGCGCGCCACCGCAGACAAACAATCGAAAGCGGGGCGAATTGCACTCATCGATGCGATCAGAGTTGGTTAGGTCGGCAAGAAACGGTGTGGCGCCCATGGCGAAAGACGCTTGTTCGGCGGCTATCAATTGCCAGCCGGTGTTGACGTTCCAGACATCGAGCAAAATCATTTTGGTCTTCAGCATCATCGGCATCCACATGCCGTACATAAAGCCGGTCAAATGGGCGAGCGGCGAACCCATTAAAATATTGTCGTCCTGGCTCAGGGCGCAGCGCCCGACCATTTCGTGAACGTTATAAACAAAAGTATTGGCGCAATGCATCACACCTTTGGGCATGCCAGTGGTGCCGGAGGTGTACATCAGTAAAATCACGTCGAGGGGATTGAGCTCGCGTTCACGAAACAGGGCGTCGACGTCAGTGGATAAGGAGTGATTGAGCAGGTGATCCTCAAAACTGCTGTCGCCCTCACCACCCACGGCAAACAGATGCTGCAAGCGAGGTAGTTGATCGCGCATGTTATTGATCATAGTTTCGTGATCAAAACCGCGAAATAATTTGGGCACAATCAAGACCTTTGATTCGGCAAAATCGACCATGAAGGACAATTCCCGCTCGCGGAATATAGGCATCAATGGATTACTCACCGCACCAATCCGTAAACACGCCAGATTGATGGCGACAAACTGCCACCAATTGGGCAGCTGGAAAGACACTACATCCTGCTTTTCAATGCCGTAATGAGCGAGTCCTACAGCTATGCGTCGGGAACGCTCGTCCAGCTCACGATAGGTGACGGTGATTTTTTCGCCGGTTTCGGTGCGGAAATCCACCACCGCAACCTCATCGGGGTATTCGGCCAGAGCGGCGTCAAAATAGTCCAGCAGGTTTTCATCACGCCACCAGCCTTCGCTACGCATCGCGTCAATTCTGTCCTGGGGAAGTATGGGATCTACTATCATCGAAATCTCCTGCGCTGTTGCTTTAGCATTGTGGTGAAAATTATGGCCCAATGGCGATAAGTTAATCGCTAATAATGAAATGCTCTCGGTAATAAGCCAGCTCTGCGATGGAGTCGTGAATATCGTCCATGGCCAGGTGACTGCCTTTTTTGCGAAAGCCATTGAGCAGCTCCGGCCGCCAACGAGTCACCAGCTCTTTGATGCTACTGACATCAAGATTGCGGTAATGGAAAAAGTTTTCCAGGGCCGGCATTTCGCGGGCTAAAAACCTTCGGTCCTGACAAATCGAATTGCCACTCATGGGTGATTTGCCCGGCGGCACCCAGGCTTTGAGAAATTCGATAGTTTGCTGCTCAGCAGCAGCTGCAGTTAATTCGCTAGCACGCACCCGCGCTGTTAAACCCGACTGACCATGTTGGCGAGTATTCCATTCGTCCATACCATCAAGTACTGCATCGGTCTGATGGATGGCAAGCATGGGTCCTTCGGCAAGAATATTTAGATCCTTGTCGGTCACCAGGGTCGCGATTTCAATAATGACATCATTGACGGTATCGAGCCCGGTCATTTCGAGGTCGATCCAGATCAGATTTAATTCATCCATATTAGTGCCTGTTAAACAGAGTCATTGTTAAGTTCAAATTTATTACGTCGAGAACATTTGAGACGAGCTGCAAAGCCAAGCTCTTATAAAGCTTGTGCTAATAAACCCCAAAATAAGTTAGTCCTCGCGTTTTTCTTTCGCCACTCTTAAGATATTTTCGAGATGCTTAATGCGATCTTCAGCCTGGTAAATTTGCGATTTACTCTCAGCATTTTCTGAATGACTCTCTTCATTCTCCTTGTTGGTAGCCCTCACCTGCTCTTTAAGCAAACTCAATTCTTCCTTCAGGGCATCGATTTTTTCCGCCCTTTCGGCTTTATCATATATCGCTTGCTCAGGTGCACGGACCTCATCTGCATCTAAAACCCTGGGTCGTGCCGGGGCAACCTTTCGATCCGTGTCGCCGAGCCGCCGCTGGTTGATAAATGCTGGCGATACTATTTCTATACCGGCACCGTGTAATTGGTCCAATACGGCTTTGCGCAAACGGGTTCGCAAAGTCAGCATCTGTTTCACTTCCGCGCAAAAACCCGCCACTTTGTAAGTGATCGCGTCATCGCCCAGAGCCAGAATCTGGACAAAAGGATCCTCTAAACCCCCATCAATACCAGCCTGCATTAATAAGGGTTCAACATGGTAATACGGTATATCGTAGCCCAGCGATAACTCGCAGGAGACGATAGTTCCAGAGGCACGTACCACCTTGACAGGATGGGTGGTCAGATAAAGATTGGGCAGAGTAATCAGATCCCGGTCTTCAGATTGAATCTCGGTGTGAAACAAACCCCGCTCAGTGACCCGACCAAAATGCTCATTAACCCGCACAAAATCGCCCCGATTAAAACTTTTTACCGAGCGCAGCATAAAACCCGCCATGGCATTGGAGACAAAGGTAGTTGATGACAAAGCGATTACACCGGTAAGCACCAAACCCAATAGGCTGAGCAAGTCACCACGAGCGGATTCTGATATGGGCAGCGCCAGAATAACCGATATCAGCGCTACAACGGTGAGCAGGAGTAAGGCCACCTGCCGAAACAGGGGCGACGTCCGATGATCAACGGTGCGTCGAATAAGCATGATGTGAGCGCAACTTAGCAATACCACTGACACCACCAGGACAATCAGCAGCGGCAGGTAGTCTTTCATTGCATCATATATAGAGCTCAGCAAAGCCTTAGCATCTCAATGTTATAGCCGTACATTATGCTATAAGCTAGGTGTTCGGAACAGGCGCAGAAAACCAGCACAATGACCAAGTCAAAACTCACTTTGCGGCAACAAAAACGCATTCGCGATAAACAGTCGCGCGCGTCGTCGATACCAGAAAATGATGATATAGTCGATCAACTCCTGTCCTCCGGTCAGTTTGGGCCGGAGCAAAATGGCACAGTGGTAACGCGCTTTAGCAATCAGGCTGATGTTATGTCGAGCCAGCAGCCCGACAGCCCGCTGCGTAGATGTTACTTCCGCTCCCATCTGGAATCGCTGGTGACAGGCGACCAGGTCGTGTGGCGTGACGGCGATCCAGATGGGGTTATTTCAGCTGTATTGCCCAGAACCAGCCAGCTGGAGCGTCCGGACAGTCGCGGCAATATCCGCACGGTGGTGGCGAATATAGATAACATCCTGATTGTCGTGGCACCGGAGCCAGAACCCTACAGTGAGTTGGTCGACCGTTATCTGGTCGCCAGCGAACACCACCAGATTTCGCCGATTATTATTCTTAACAAATGCGATTTGGATACCGAGCGCGTTGCCGAGGTGGCGACTATGCTGGCTCCCTATAAAGATCTGGGCTATCCGCTAGTGGCTGTGTCCGCTAATACCGATGAAGGGATCGATGAACTAAGCGCTCTGCTCACCAACCGAACCAGTGTTTTTGTCGGGCAATCCGGCGTCGGCAAATCATCGATCATCAATACCCTGTGCCCACCGGCCAACGCGAAAATTGGCAGGCTGTCTACTGCCAGAGCCAAGGGCCGCCACACCACGACCACGGCGGATCTGTATTTGTTAGCCGGTGGCGGAAGCATCATTGACTCACCGGGCATTCGGGAATTCGGGCTGGTACACCTGGATCAACAACAACTGGCCCGGGGTTTTGTTGAATTTAGAACTTTTTTAGGGCAATGCCGATTTCGTAACTGCAGCCATAAAGACGACCCGGACTGCGCGCTACGCAGTGCCTGTGAACGGGGCGAAATATCGGCCCAGAGGCTGGATAGCTATCATCGAATCAGCGCAAGTCTGGGCTATGTATAAGCCCCGGAGAACATCCCTACAAACACTAATCCGGCAAAACGCTCTTCTAATAACAGTACAATAGCGTCGAATTACCCCACCTACTTTCTGGCTGTCAAAGTGTGAGCATCTAACCAAGAATCTACATCTATGAGCGCTAATGTGAGCAGTATTAAAGATAAGCTTTTCTGTGGCCTACAATACCTTTTGCCACAACATTTACTGTCCCGGCTGGGCGCTCGATTGGCTGAATCGAAATTACCCTGGCTCAAGAATTTTCTTGTCGGAGTTTTCATCCGGAAATTCCAGGTAAATATGAGTGAGGCCTGCGATCAGAACCTCAATGCCTACACTAGTTTCAATGATTTTTTCACCCGCGCACTCATGCCAAGTGCGCGACCTATTGTCGAAGATGCCAATGCTCTTACCTCACCAGCTGACGGCACCATCAGCCAGTGCGGAGATATCACTCAGGGTCAGTTAATTCAGGCCAAAGGCCTCAGCTATCTAGCCAGTGATCTAATCGGCGATGAAACCATCGCTTCGCAGTTCCTGGATGGCAAGTTTATTACCACCTACCTTTCTCCAAGGGATTACCACCGGGTGCATATGCCGCTGTCAGGGAAGCTAATGCAGTCTAACTACATTCCGGGAAGGCTCTTTTCCGTGAACGGGGTGACGGCTTCGATGATCCCAGGATTGTTCGCCCGCAATGAACGTTTGGTGTGCCTGTTTGAATCCCAACATGGTCCGTTTGTACTTATTATGGTCGGAGCCATAATGGTCGCTGGTATTGAAAGCGTTTGGCAGGGCAGCTACTCACCGAACAAATCACTTGTTTGCAATCATAGAGATGACCACGGCAACAGCTCACTTCGATTTGACAAGGGTGCGGAAATCGGTCGCTTCAAATTTGGTTCTACGGTAATTTTGTTGTTGCCTAATCAACTGCGCCTGGAGGCCAGGCTGGAACCGGGACTGACTGTCAAGGTAGGTGAAATTGTGGCTATGTCATTAGTCGATGAAGTTAGCGATGCCAGCTAGAGCCACCGGCTGACCAGCAAACCGGATCACCAAATCTGACTATCAATTCAATCTATCGAACCCCATTTTACCTCGTAGAGACGACCAGAAACCTTCTTTAGCTTCAACTGAATCATTCATAAACAGACTCGATACATTTGATAAATCAATATCGTAGCCCATTGGTTCCAGGTCTCGAGCAATTGCTACCCGATCGACATCTTGCAATCCGATCCCACCAGTTTGACTAAGCGCTTCGCGTGTCTTCTCTTCGTCCTTCAAGTCGATCAAAAAGATATTGTCATTCAGATTATCCGCACTTTGACCAAGAATCGCGACCTGTGGGGTAAGACGGGATTGAGGGTGCTGTTCAACAATCACGCCAATATCCCCAGTTGTAAGTTCGACAAGGGTCCCCGTGGGATACAGGCCCACCGACTGAATAAATTGAACCACCAGGTCTTCCTGAAACTCTTCGCCGCGCATGTTGTAAAGCAGACTTACTGCTCGTGAAGGCGCTGCCGGCTTATCACTTTCTCTCGGGTTACTAATAGCATCGTAGGTGGCGGCAATACCAGCAATTCTTGCCAACAAAGGTATTTTTGTCCCTGATATTCTTTCGGGGAAGCCCTGACCATTATTGCGCTCAGCATGATAGCGCACGATTGAAATAACTCGGGGCTCAACATTATGAGTATTACGCAGCATTTCAACGCCATAGGTGACGTATTGCTGGTACTCGCGGTCTTCTTCTTCTGTCCTGTTTTGCTTACGCAACAGGGCATTACTCAATTTGGTTTTACCAATATCTTTCAGCAAGGTACCCAGGCACAACACCGAAATCTCACGTTTATCCATACCGATAAAGCGGGCAAACTGTACTGCCCACAATGCCGATCGCAAACTGTGATCATGGGTGTGTTGATCCTTATCTCGCAAACGTACCAACCAGATAAATGCGTCGGGACAGCGCAATACACTCTCCACCATACCGCCTACATTTTCTTTCAACTTATCGTAATCTTCCAATTTACCTCGGACGATTTGTCGACTTACCAGCGACAGGTTGGCTCGCAGATCTCGGACGAGGTGTTTTGCCTGCTCAACTTCAACACGTAAGGAGACCGTAACATCGTAGATTCCCTTGCGGACATTAATTGGAGGACAATCTTCGCCAGCCTGCAGGTCTCTAGAGGTTTGTCGTCGATCTGGGCTAGCAGGTCTCAACTGCGCACGTCGATCACCACGTGGTGATACTACGCCAGCACCTTCGAGCAGTCCCCGACCCTTGTTTACATCAATATAAACATGATCACAATAGCTTTTCAGAGACGCAATATCTTCACTGGCCCTGACATAAAAACCCTGCAGGGGAAAAGGAGTATTTTTCCAGGGCCGGTCTAAACGAGACACGTACATGCCTAAAGTTAAGTCCGATACACTAATTTGAATTTGTGAAATTGCCATCGTTGTTCAGCAGTCTTTCAAACTGCCCCATTATGCTCTGCTGGAAGCCAAACCACTAATTCGTACTATAACTACTACCGGGTTCAACATATGTCACCAGCTAGAATTGATTTGTAAGCTGAAGACTAAACCTCACAGCGTCAAATGCAAGGCGATTTACCCGACCGGCTGGTTTAGGCGATAAGCGCTCATTTCACTGCGCATTTTAGTGAAAGTTCACAGAATAATTGTGAACTGCATCTACAAAGGCCGACACGCGCTCGGGATCAATATCTGGGGTAACCCCATGACCCAAATTGAACACATGCCCAGCGCCTTTGCCATAACTGGCCAGTATCACACCCACTTCAGCTTCGATAACGCTTGCCGGAGCGCGAAGAATAGCGGGATCCATATTACCTTGCAGAGCCACACGGTCCCCAACGCGACCCCTGGCCTGGCCAATATCCTGCGTCCAGTCTAATCCAATAGCGTGACATCCGGTCACTGAAATAGCCTCTAGCCAGCCACCGCCGCCTTTGGTAAACAGGATGACCGGCACCTCCCTACCTTCAGAGTGAGTATTCAATCCAGCGACAATCTGTGCCATATATTTTAATGAAAACTCCTGGTACGCCGAGGTGCTCAATACCCCACCCCAGGTGTCGAAAATCTGTACGGCCTGGGCACCGGCAGCTATTTGCGTATTGAGATAATCGATAACCGACAGTGTTAGCTTTTCAAGCAATACAGCCATTAAATCCGGATTGCTGTAAGCCATGGTTTTTATTTTCGCAAAATCTTTACTACTGCCACCTTCGATCATGTAGGTAGCCAGCGTCCACGGGCTCCCTGAAAAACCGATCAGCGGCACCCTGCCATTCAATTCTCGTCTGATTAAACGGATCGCATCAGGGACATAGGGTAGGTCCGAAGCAGTATTGACGATGGGTAGATCTTCTATATCTTTAGCTGTCTCGATGGCTTTACGAAACTTGGGACCCTCGCCCTGATCAAAATACAGACCCATGCCCATGGCATCAGGAATGGTTAAAATATCGGAAAACAAGATCGCCGCGTCCAGGTCAAAACGCTCCAACGGCTGCAAGGTTACCTCGCAAGCTCCTTGAGGATTTTGACACAGAGACATAAAATCCCCAGCCTGCTCCCGCCTGGCCCGATATTCAGGTAGATATCGACCGGCCTGGCGCATCACCCATACGGGTGTAGCATCGACAGGCTGGCGTAATAAAGCCCGCAGGAAACGATCATTTTTTAAATCCGACATACTATGGCCTGTAGCAATTCTTACTCCTCTAGATAAGTCGTCGGGTTAGTTTTCAAACTCAAACATCAAGAAAATCGAGAATACCCTCTGCTGCCTTGCGACCTTCCCAGATGGCGGTAACGACTAGATCCGAACCACGGACCATATCGCCACCAGCGAAGACTTTTTCATTGCCGGTCTGGAACGGATAAGGCTGATCTTCATCAGCAATCACACCATCCCAATCGTTAAGTCCGATGTCGTGCCGAGCAAACCAGGATGCGGGGCTAGGTTGAAAACCAAAAGCTAATAAAACGATATCAGCAGCAAGCACTTGTTCGCTACCGGCCACTGGTGTGGGTCTCTGCCGCCCGTTTTCGTCGGGGGCACCCAATTCAGTGGCAATGACTTTAATTCCTGTGACTTCGTTATTACCGACAATTTCCAGGGGTTGCCGATTAAATAAAAACTCAACGCCCTCTTCCTGTGCATTGGTCACTTCCCGGCGAGAGCCAGGCATATTAGCTTCGTCCCGTCGATAAACACAGGTCACTTTGTTAGCACCCTGGCGAATAGCGGTGCGGTTGCAGTCCATGGCGGTATCGCCGCCACCCAGAACCACAACATTTTTACCTTTCACAGACAGAAAATCCTGCCCGGCTTGCTGGGGCCAGTTCTGATTGTGGTTCACATTGGCCACTAGATAAGGCAAAGCATCCTTTACGCCAGACAAATCTTCACCGGGAAAACCACCGCGCATGGATTTATACGTCCCCATACCCAGAAAAACAGCATCGTATTCCTTGAGGAGGTCTTCGAACTCAAGGTCCTCTCCTATCTCGATATTCAAACGAAATTCAACACCCATTTCGGTAAATATTTCACGACGTTTAGCCATCACTGATTTTTCTAGCTTGAACTCGGGAATTCCGAACGTTAACAAACCACCAATTTCGGGATAACGATCAAATACCACCGGCTGAACGCCGTTGCGCACCAGGATATCGGCGCAGCCAAGACCCGCTGGCCCAGCACCAATAACGGCGACTTTCTTGCCGGTCGCCTGGACCGCAGACATATCTGGTCGCCAGCCCATGGCCAGGGCGGTATCGGTGATGTATTTTTCAACATTGCCGATAGTCACCGCACCAAAATCATCATTGAGCGTACAGGCTCCTTCACAGAGCCTGTCCTGGGGACAAATGCGACCACAGATTTCGGGCAGGGTATTGGTTTCGTGGCACAACTCGGCAGCTTTTAAGATATTGCCGTCAGCCACTAATTGCAGCCAGTTCGGTATGTAGTTATGAACCGGGCATTTCCACTCGCAATAAGGATTGCCGCAATCCAGGCACCGATGCGCCTGCGCAGCTGCATCACTCGTAACATAGGGTTCATAGATTTCCGCAAAGCCCTCGGTACGATCGACGATGGACTTTTTTTCGGGATCCCGACGCTCTAGCTCAAGGAACTGAAAATGATTATTCAGGCGCTCAGACATAGATATTTTCTCTTAATACATCCACCCATAGCTTAGCCACACTGGCATCATTCCTATCAATCACTCGGGTCGCCCTCGGGTATTTTCAAACAAGCTCGCAAGGGTCGCAGATTTCGGCTTGACCAACCAGAATTTGGCAACGTAATCATCAAAGTTTTCGGCTAGTTCCCGACCTCGTTCGCTGCCAGTTTCCTGGACAAATTCTTCTATCATGTGTCTCAGAAAAGACCGTTGATTCTCCAGTGCTTCCTGGGTTATACGCTGCACTTCGACCAATTCGGTATTGACGCGATCATAAAAATCTCTTTCCATATCAAGCACATATGAAAATCCGCCGGTCATTCCGGCACCAAAATTATGACCCGTGGAACCCAGAACGACTACCACGCCACCGGTCATATATTCACAGCAGTGATCACCAGCACCTTCTACCACCGTATAGGCACCAGAGTTCCTGACCCCAAAGCGCTCTCCTGCCCGGCCTGCGGCAAACAATTTACCGCCAGTTGCGCCGTACAGGCAGGTATTGCCCATAATGGGCGCGTCATGACTGGCAAACTGGCTGCCCGGTGGCGGAGACAAAATAATCTTTCCTCCCGCCATGCCTTTACCGACATAGTCATTGGCATCGCCCGATAAATATAGTTCCAGACCACCGGCATTCCAGGCACCCAAAGACTGTCCTGCGACACCGCTCAAGGAAATCTTAATTGGCGTGTCCGCCATGCCCTGATTGCCATGCCTGCGCGCAATTTCGCCACTCAGACGCGCACCAATTGTGCGATCACAATTAGAAACTGTGTATTCAAAATGACCACCGGCGCTGTTTTCGATGGCAGGTAAAATATCATCCACCATGCGCTCTGCCAGTTCACCTTTATCAAAGGGTGTATTGCTCGCCACCTGGCAATATTGCGGTTTACTGTCGAGTAAAGCATCTCGATGCAAGATTGGCGACAGATCCAGCTGCTGTTGACGCGCAGTCCGACCGGGCAGCACTTCAAGCAAGTCAACACGGCCAATCAGCTCAAGGAGGCTTGAGACACCCAGCATCGCCAGGTATTCACGAACCTCTTCGGCAACAAACAAAAAGAAATTCCGAGCATGTGCAACCGTGCCAGCATAGTAACCATCTCGCAAGCGCTGATCTTGAGTAGCGACACCGGTGGCACAATTGTTGAGATGGCAAATACGCAAGTATTTACAACCCAGCGCGACCATAGGTGCGGTACCAAAACCAAAGCTTTCAGCGCCCAAAATGGCAGCTTTTATGACGTCAAGACCGGTTTTTAATCCGCCATCAGTCTGCACTCGAACCTTGTCACGCAGGTCGTTGGCCCGCAAAGTTTGGTGAGTTTCTGCCAAACCCAGCTCCCAGGGTGAACCCGCGTAGCGAATCGATGTCAGCGGGCTCGCAGCAGTGCCGCCGTCGTAACCTGAGATGGTGATCAGATCAGCGTAGGCCTTAGCAACCCCGGCGGCAATGGTACCAACACCAGGTCGAGATACTAATTTCACGGAGACTAGCGCCTGCGGGTTAACCTGTTTCAAATCAAAAATGAGCTGAGCTAAATCTTCTATCGAATAAATATCATGGTGCGGCGGGGGCGAAATCAAGGTCACACCCGGTACGGAATAGCGCAAGCTGGCAATAAGATCATTGACTTTGCCACCGGGCAACTGACCACCTTCACCTGGCTTGGCACCTTGAGCCACTTTTATTTGAATAACTTCTGCATTGACCAGGTAGTGCGGCGTAACACCAAAACGACCAGAGGCTACCTGCTTAATTTTCGAACTTTTATTGGTGCCGTAACGCTTTGGGTCTTCACCGCCTTCCCCGGAATTTGAACGACCTCCCAGGCTGTTAAGAGCCTCAGCAAGAGATTCATGGGCTTCTGGAGACAGCGCCCCCAAAGACATACCGGCAGAGTCGAAACGGGCAATAATATCTTTGGCGGGCTCGACTTGATCAAGGGGAATTGAAGGCCTATCGGATTTCAGGCCCATTAAATCCCGCAGGGTTGCCACCGGGCGATTATTCACCAGGTCAGCATAGCCTCGCCAATCGGCATAGTCGCCGCTACGTACAACTTTATGAAGCGCTTGAACAACCTCGGGGTTAAACGAGTGGTATTCCTGACCGTGTATATATTTAAACAGACCGCCTGGAGATATTGGCTTGCGATCTTTCCAGGCAAAGCTGGCGGCTGCTTCCTGATCATTCTGGAAATCGGCAAAGCCTGAGCCTTGAATACGGCTAATAAGGCCAGGAAAGCATAGATCGACAATTTCGTCGGCAAAGCCAACGGCTTCATAAAGCATCGCCCCCCGATAGGAAGCGATCGTTGAAATGCCCATTTTGGACAGTATTTTCATCAGGCCTTTAACAATACCTTTACGGTAATGCTTGAAGGCATTGTCAACATCAACCACCAACTCACCACTTTCACACATTTCGTGAAGAAGGTGATAGCTTAGATAGGGATAGACTGCGGTTGCACCACAACCAATCAAGGTTGCGATTTGGTGAGAATCCCTGGCGGCACCGGTGCTGATAATAATATTGGCATCACAACGCAAACCCATTGCGATTAAGTGATTATGTACAGCACCGACGGCAAACACTGCCTGAATAGGGATTTCGCCAATATCTATTTTGTAATCCGACAGGATGCAGATGGTCACACCATTTCGTACAGAGGCCTCGACGTCAGCACATAAACATTTAATAGCCGATTCCAGGTCAGTCTCAGCCGGAGTGTACTTCAATGCAAATTTGTGGACTTCAAAACCGCCCAGGCCATTATTTTTGAGGGAAAAATATTTTCGTGGCGACAGCACCGGACTATTAAGATTAATACGCTGAGCATGCTCTGGCGTTTCTTTAAAGACGTTGCGCTCTTTGCCCAATTGGGTGCTCAAAGACATGGCGATGCCTTCGCGCAAAGGATCGATGGGCGGGTTAGTCACTTGAGCAAACTGCTGGCGGAAATAATCAAACACACTGCGGTTTTTTTCGGACAACACCGCTACCGGCGAATCATCGCCCATGGAGGCTATTGCTTCCTGAGCACCTTCGGCTAATGGAGCCAGCACCTGCACCCGCTCCTCATGGGAGACGCCATACATTTTCATGTAGCGCTGGATAATCTGATGTGAAAGGGTTCCTTCAGCTTCTAAACCATCCTGCTCCATGGTCGATTCAATGGCCTTAGCCCCATCTCGTAGCCAGCGCCGATAAGGCTGGGCTCCTGCCAACCGAGAATCTATCTCATCGCGGGTTTCAATTTCGCCGGTGACAATATCAATAGACAGTATATCGCCCGGACCAAGACGACCTTTTGCAATCACAGCTTCCGGCGCATAAGGGTAAACACCCACTTCCGAGGCAACGGTGATAATGTCATCATCGGTCAACACCCAGCGCGATGGCCGTAGGCCGTTTCTATCCAGCGCACACACCGCGTAACGGCCATCCGTAATCACAAGCCCAGCAGGGCCATCCCAGGGTTCCATGTGCATAGATTGATAGGCAAAAAAAGCGCGTTCGTCGGGATCCTGATCTTCGACGTTATGCCAGGCTGGTGGAATCAACATTCGTACTGCGCGGTGCAGCGGAACACCACCAGTTACCAGCACCTCAAGCATATTATCAAGACTCG
>CALLDA010000053.1 GCA_937998635.1 uncultured Pseudomonadales bacterium | reverse complement strand
ATTCGACCAGACCATTAATAGTCATGCCTTCTTTTAAATCCGGACGGGACAGAGAATCGAGTATCGACCACTGCTGAGGACTCATCTCAACCTCATTCAAAAGACCAGAGACTGCCCTTAACGCGACATTAATGGTTTGATAAAGTCGGAAATAAACTTTCTGAGGTAGCTCTCGACTCTCTACGTTTGACTCGGTCATCGCAAATATCCATCCATAAGTAGTTTCATTAGTCACAGCGGAATATACGGCAATTTATGAAACGTTGGTACATATTATTTGTAAGTGATTGACACCTGTCAGGAGGTATCCATATTATGCCCGGCTAGCTTTTATACCTCTTTAACGCCCAACGGTAGTCACTATGGATTTTGGTCTTTCAGACTTTCAGCACTCCTTGCTCGACAGCGCAAAAAAATTCTCCGCCGAAAAACTGGCACCCTTTTATAAAGCCCGCGAGGCCGAGGGGATCTTTAGTCGTGAGCTGATCACCGAAATGGGCCAATTAGGCTTTCTCGCCCCAGAGGTGAGCGAAGAACTGGGCGGCAGTGGTTTGGATACACTCACCTCCGGGCTGATAACCGAAGCCATCTCTGAAGGCGATATGAACGTTGCGTATGTGCCCATCAATCACTCTCTGTTATCGAGCTGTATTGTCAGACACGGGCAACCTGAGGTCGTCGAAGAAATCATTCCAAAAATGTGCAGTGGTGAAATTCTCGCCTGCATCGGACTCACCGAACCCAGAGGTGGCTCGGATGCCGCAAACCTGGTGCTATCGGCCGTGCGCGACGGCGATAGCTATATTCTCAATGGCGAAAAGACGTCGATTTCCATGGCTGATCAGGCCGATATGAACCTGGTCTTTGCCCGCACCGGCAGCCGGGAGGAAAAAGCCCGGGGTATTTCTGCCTTTATTGTCGATTTACATGCCGAGGGTATCACCCGCAATCGTTTTGAAGATGTAGGCGAAAAAGCCGTAGGCCGTGGCTCGATCTTCTTTGATAACGTCAAAATTAGTGCTCGCTACCGCGTCGGTGACGAGGGCCAGGGCTTTATCCAGGTCATGCAGGGTTTTGATTTCAGCCGTGCTCTGATCGGCCTGCAATGCCTCGCCCTGGCACGTAAATGTCTCGATGAAACCTGGCAATTTATTCAGGAAAGAGAAACCTTTGGTAAGCCACTGGCGGCTAATCAGGGTATTACCTTTCCCCTGGCCGAATTTGAAACGCAACTGGAAGGTTGCCGCCTGGTTTGCCTAAAAGCTCTATGGCTCAAATCACAGGGACTCGATCACACCAAAGAAGCAGCGATGGCCAAGTGGTGGGCACCCAAACTGGCCTTTGATATTGCCCACCAATGCCTGCTTATCCACGGTCATGGTGGCTATAGCGAAGAACTACCCTTCGCCCAACGTCTGCGCGATGTACTAGGCATGCAGATTGGTGATGGTACGGCGCACATTATGAAGATGGTGATCGCCCGGACTTATGTGGGTCGGGTGGATTAGATCAAGCTCATACCCAACTGGCGAAATCAATTGCTAACAATCAAAATCAAAAAATGCAGAATCGATAAACGCAGAATCGACAAACAAGGTAAACACAAATGTCTGAAGATGTTGTATTAACAGAATGTCAAAACCGGGTCGGCATCATGACCCTAAATCGGCCCAAACTTTTCAACTGCCTGTCTATGGCAGCCCATCAAGCCATCAATGCAGCCCTCGACGAATTTGAAGCCGACGATAATATTCGCTGTGTACTGATCAAGGCCGAAGGCAAGCATTTTTGTACCGGTGCCGATTTACAGGAAGTCTCCAGTTTTCGCGGCGAAACCAGCGCGGTGAAAAAATTCCTACAAACTGGTCTCGACACTTTTCGACGCCTGGAAAATAGCCCTTTGCCGGTAGTCGTTGCCCAGCAAGGTTTGGCACTGGCAGGCGGTCTCGAATTATTGATGTCCGCCGACATCGTCTTTAGCGCTGAAAGCGCCCAACTCGGCGACCAACACGCGCAGTTCGGTTTAGTGCCTGGCTGGGGCGGCAGCCAGCGTTTAACTCGCCTGATTGGCCGTCGTCGGGCCATGGATTTATTTTTTACCGGCCGCTGGATTTCTGCTCAACAAGCCCTCGACTGGGGACTGGTTAATTATGTTGTGGCTGATGATGAACTAAACCAGACCGCACTAGACTATTGTGAGGAACTGTCACGAAAGAGTTCCGCTGGCTTATCAACCATGAAACAACTGGTTAATCGCGGTCTGGAATTAAGCCTTGATGCAGGGCTACAACTGGAATTAGATCTGGCTGGACCGGCGCTAGCCAGCAACGATGTCAAAGAAGGCACCAAAGCCTTCCTCGAAAAACGTCAGCCCAATTTCAAATAAATGCGCCGCTAACTACACGTTAAAATAGAAACTCACCCTTCCCAACCCGCGATACGTCGCACGACACGACAATGAGAGGAATACAGCAACATGGACTTTCAAGACATTATTTACGAAGTAAAAGACACCACCGCCTATATCACCATTAACCGGCCTGAGGTCTATAACGCCTTTCGCGGCACCACGTGTGAAGAGTTGATCAAAGCCTTTCAAAAAGCCGGTTGGAACAACGACATTACCGCCATCGTCTTTGGTGGTGCTGGTGATAAAGCCTTTTGTACCGGTGGTGACCAAAGCTCACACGATGGCAATTACGATGGCCGCGGCACCATTGGTCTGCCGGTAGAAGAGTTACATACCATTATTCGCGATGTACCCAAACCTGTGATCGCACGGGTTCAGGGCTACGCCATCGGCGGCGGCAACGTGCTGGCGGTACTCTGCGACATGACCATTGCCAGTGAAAGCGCCGTCTTTGGTCAGGTCGGCCCCAAGATGGGTTCGGTCGATCCAGGTTTCGGCACCGCCTATTTAGCCCACGTGGTTGGCGAAAAGAAAGCCCGAGAAATCTGGTATATGTGCCGACGTTACAGTGCCGCGGAAGCCCTCGAAATGGGCGTAATCAATGCCGTTGTTGCCGATGACAAGCTCGATGATGAAATCGCTGCCTGGTGTGCCGAGCTGGCTGAGCGCAG
>CALLDA010000052.1 GCA_937998635.1 uncultured Pseudomonadales bacterium | reverse complement strand
TCGATCCGGGGAGTAATCAACCTTGGCGTCTTCAAGAAAGTTCAAACTACGCTTTTCAACATAGGCCGTGAAACCGTTGAGCTTCAGGACAACATCATCTTCCTGCTCTTCGCCCGGCTTGCTGTAAGCGATACAGGTTTCAGCTTTAGGCGTGCCGGGATCGGCAACAAACAGGCGAATGGACATGCCTTCAGTTTCCTGTTTTTCGAGAAGACCTGCGAGGTACTCCTGAGCTGATTCGGTGATATCTAAGTCGGCCATTATTTCGTACCTAAATCTATAATTGTCTTGTACCTGGTTCTATAACAGCGCTGCACAATGCTGATGCAACGCTATACCTGAGTAAATTAGTCATGTATTTTAGCAGTCGACCATGCCCCGTACAACCACAAATTGGGTTTCCCGCCCATACAAGCTGCCGGCCAAATAAACACAAGACCTTGGCGAGCTGAATGCCTGAGGATTTGTTAAACTGCGCGCCCTTTTTAGGTATCGAGATAGCATCCCACACATACTGCCTCATACCTCCAGCGACAGATCAGGCAAGACATTGTGAAAAACCGGCAACAAAGAATCACAGCACTGCACCAGGCAGCCTCGGAACGAATATTATTTCTGGATGGTGCAATGGGCACTGTTATCCAGCAATACAAACTTAGCGAAGCCGATTATCGCGGCAAACGCCTGGCCGATATTGAACAGGATCAAACCGGTAATAACGACCTACTCACCCTGACTCAGCCCGATATTATTCGAGATATTCATCGCGCCTACTTCCAGGCCGGTGCAGATATTGTCGAGACCAATACCTTTAATTCCACCGCGATTTCCCAGTCAGATTTCGCTACTGAGGACCTGGTCTACGAACTCAACGTCGCGGCTGCCCAACTGGCACGCCAGGCGGCCGATGAATTCACTGCGTTAACGCCGGACAAGCCACGGTGGGTCGCAGGTGTTATCGGGCCGACCAGCCGTACCGCGTCAATTTCACCGGATGTTAATGATCCCGGCGCACGCAATACCAGCTTTGATGAACTGGCTGAAGATTATCGTGTCGCCACCCGCGCGCTAATAGAAGGCGGCTCCGACATCATTTTGATCGAAACCATTTTCGACACCCTCAATGCCAAAGCGGCGGTGTTTGCGGTACAGGATGTTTTCGCTGAATCAGGCTTTGAATTACCCATTATGATTTCCGGCACCATCACTGATGCCAGTGGCCGGACTCTGTCTGGACAAACACCGGAAGCCTTCTGGAATAGCCTGGCCCACGCCAAACCCTTCTCTATAGGTTTTAACTGCGCCCTCGGTGCGCGGCAGTTGCGTCCTCATATCGAAGAGTTATCAAAAGTCTGCCCGCTGCCCATCAGTGCTCATCCCAACGCGGGTCTGCCCAACGAGTTTGGCGAGTATGACGAAGAAGCCGCCGAGACTGCTGAAATCATCGCCGAATTTGCCCGCGATGGTCTGGTGAATATTGTTGGCGGCTGCTGCGGCACCACCCCAGAACATATCGCCGCTATATGCACTGCAGTGGCTGAATTTAAACCTCGCACCGTTCCCGAAATTCCACCCGCCTGCCGATTGTCCGGATTGGAACCCTTCAACATCACCAGCGATTCACGGTTCGTTAATATTGGTGAGCGCTGCAACGTCACTGGCTCGGCGCGCTTTAAGCGCCTGATTCTCGAAGATGATTACGACACCGCCCTCAGCGTGGCTCGCGAGCAGGTTGAAACCGGTGCCCAGGTGATTGACGTCAACGTCGATGAAGGCATGCTCGATGGCGAGGCGGCTATGGTCACCTTTCTCAAGCTGGTGGCCTCGGAGCCGGACATAAGCCGAATTCCACTTATGGTCGACTCCTCAAAGTGGACGGTGATTGAAAACGGCCTGAAGTGTATTCAGGGTAAACCCATCGTCAACTCAATCAGCCTCAAAGAAGGCGAGGAACCCTTCCTCGCTCAGGCTCGCCTATGCCTGCGCTACGGTGCGGCGGTGGTGGTGATGGCCTTTGATACCGACGGTCAGGCCGATAATTTACAGCGGCGTATCGACATTTGCGGTCGCAGTTACGAGCTGCTGGTTAACACTGTGGGTTTTGCCCCTGAAGATATTATTTTCGACCCCAATGTCTTCGCAGTAGCCACAGGCATCGAAGAGCACAACAACTACGCCGTGGACTTTATCGAAGCGACCCGCTGGATAAAACAAAATTTGCCCGGCGCGTTGATTTCCGGTGGCATTAGCAATGTGTCATTTTCGTTTCGCGGTAACAATGCAGTGCGCGAAGCCATTCACTCGGTGTTTCTCTACCACGCTATTCGCGCCGGGCTAAGCATGGGTATCGTCAATGCCGGGCAACTGGCGGTCTATGACGAATTACCGGCCAAGCTTCGTGAGGCCGTCGAAAATGTCATTCTCAACAAATCATCCCAGGGTACCGAAGATCTGCTCGATGTTGCCGAGCGATATCGAGGCGATGGCAGCTCCCAGAAGCAGCAGGAAGATTTATCCTGGCGTGAAGAACCCGTGTCAAAACGCCTCGAACACGCTCTGGTAAAGGGTATTACCAACTATATCGAAGAGGATGCCGAGGCAGCGCGGCTCGAAGCCGAACGCCCTCTCCATGTTATCGAAGGCCCGCTGATGGATGGCATGAATGTAGTCGGTGATTTGTTTGGCGAGGGCAAAATGTTTTTGCCCCAGGTGGTCAAATCGGCCCGGGTGATGAAGCAGGCAGTCGCCTATTTACAGCCCTATATCGAAGCTGAAAAAGATGGCGTTGCCAGCAGTAACGGCAAAA
>CALLDA010000051.1 GCA_937998635.1 uncultured Pseudomonadales bacterium | reverse complement strand
CTGGCGGTAAAATTCATTGCCCTCAAGCAGGGCGACAGACTCGGGAAACAACTGTTGATCAAGCCCATAGGTTTCTAGCTGCTGCCAGGTCTCAAGGGCCTTGCCATTCATAAACAGTTTGATGGTTTCATCATACAGTCGTGGCGGGGGTATAGAGGCCAGCAGAGGTGCCGACGGTTTGATGGCTGCGGCAGTGTCTGGGTCGAGGGTGAAACCGAGTCTTGCTGCAAATCGAGCGGCACGAAGCATCCGTACCGGATCCTCCTGATAGCGAGTTAGCGGTTCGCCAATGATGCGCAGGGTTTCGCTGTCTATGTCGGCGAGGCCATTGGCGTAGTCGTAAACGGTGTTATCGGTGGGGTGGTAATACAGGGCATTAATGGTGAAATCGCGGCGGATAGCGTCGTCATTAATAGAGCCAAAGACGTTGTCGCGGAGCAGCATGCCTTCCTGCGAACGTTTTGAGCGCTCTTTGCTCTGTCCTGAGCCGGAGCTGTGATGGGCTCGGAAAGTCGTTACTTCAACAATTTCTCTTCCAAATCGAACATGGACGATCCGAAAGCGGCGTCCAACGATACGGGCGCGACGAAACAAATCCTTAACCTGCTCTGGGGTTGCGTCGGTAGCGACATCAAAGTCTTTCGGGTGTAAACCAAGCAGTAGATCGCGCACACAGCCGCCGACTACATAGGCGTTATATCCAGCTTTTTCGAGAGTCTCGACGACTTCTGTAGCGCCACGGCTGATATCTTGTGGCTCGATAGGATGTTGCCCGGCAGCTACGATATGGGGCGCTTTGTCAGGTGTCCGAGATTGGTATTTTTTTAATACTTTGCCTAGCCGTTTCAGCATTAAATGAGCAGGGGGTGTTGAGGAGAGCGGATTCTAGCACAAGGCCTGAGAGAAGGGACGACGGGGCTGTTACTGGATCCCGAGCTAAAGAGTCACTCGATTCAATGGTATTGCTTGATTGAGGTGATGATGGGCTTAGTAGAGCGAATTTAGTAATAATTAGTAGGGATTAGTAGGGTACGCATATCAAAAAGGGGAATCCGAAGATTCCCCTTTTTGATATGCCAACTGTTTACGGATCTAACCCACCCTTTAAACGTATAGCAACTAAAACATGCTACCAATTATTATTATGTTTGTTGTTATTATGGTTTTTATTGTTGTTATATGCTTTATTCATTGCGGTCATGAATTGGCGTAATAATACTGATATTTTGGTCTGGCTGGATAGTGTTTTATGGAGCTTTCTTAGATCATATGGAAATTAACAGATCATACTAATAATAAAATTGGATTTTCTCCTGGTTTGGCCTGGGAGTTTAGATTTAACAGCTTCACCGCTAAACCAGCCTTCCAGTTCTAGTCCGGGCGATTATCGGGCGTGCGGAACATTTGGTATCTGGGTGCGTGACCAGTGCTTTATGGCCCATGGCAATAATTCTTCTACACTCGCTCCGGATAGGTCGGTGGGCAGATTAATGCCTAATAGTGTCAGGCATCGTTCAATGTTTGTCCCCGGGGTAGTCGCGTTAACCATTGGCGCAAAACCTTGCTTGCTAAGCTTATCACCGTCGTGATTTTTGATGACCGGGACATGGCCATAAGCCGGGATTGAGAGACCCAATTGCTCAAGCAGATACATTTGCCGTGGGGTACTGTCCAGGAGGTCATCGCCGCGAATAATGTGGGTGATGCCCTGGTAGCCATCATCTACGCTAACGGCCAGTTGATAGGCAAATAGCCCGTCCCGACGCACGATAATAAAATCGCCACAGGATTTTGCGAGATTTTCGGTGCAAGGACCCCGGATAAGGTCTTGCCAGGATATTGCCAGGTCGGGGACCAGAATTCTGATAGCGCTGGATTTAATTGCTCTGGAATCTGTAGTTAATAGCTTCTGAGACTGGCAATGGCCATCATAAATGCCGTTAAGGGTACGCAGTCGAGCACGTGTGCATTGACAGAAATAGATCAGCTGCTTATCGACCAGATCTCCTATAGCTTCCTGATAAGCAGCCAGTCTCTGGCTTTGGTAGAGCACTGAGTCATCCCAGTACAAACCGTGATTTTCAAGTTGCTGAAGGATGGTATCTGCGGCACCGGGTATTTCCCGGGGCGGGTCGATATCCTCCATGCGTACCAGCCAACGACCATGGCTGGCGCGAGCATCCAGATAACTGGCCAGGGCGGCAAAGAGAGAGCCTAGATGAAGTGGTCCTGTTGGAGACGGCGCAAAGCGGCCTGTATAAGTGGCCGCCGGCGTCATAAGCGGTAACAATTGTTGTCGATAAGGCGGCTCGTAATTGCCTTAGCCGCCGGTGATCTGCTTTTCCTTAATTTCGTCAAGGGTTTTGCAATCCACGCAGAGAGAAGCAGTAGGTCTGGCTTCGAGTCGGCGGATGCCGATATTTACGCCGCATTGTTCGCAGTAGCCGTAGTCGTCTGTATCAATGGTTTCGATGGTGCTATCAATTTTTCTGATCAACTTACGCTCACGGTCTCGCGCTCGTAACTCAAGGCTGAACTCCTCTTCCTGAGTGGCGCGATCAGCCGGGTCGGGAAAGTTAGCCGCCTCATCCTTCATATGAGTGACGGTCCGGTCGACCTCTTCCATTAATTCCTTCCGCCAGGCGGTCAGCAGGAGTTTAAAGTGCTCCCGTTGTTTTTCATTCATATACTCCTCCCCCTTTTTTTCTTTATAGGGAGCATATCCATGGATCGTGGCAGGCGCTGATTTTGCAGATTTCTTCTTGGGCATTTATTCCTTCCCATGGGAGGTATTTCGAAACCCGCCTTTATAGTGCGGTCAGCGACTTTTATCAAGCGATATTTGCATTGATTTGTCTCTGCGGCTTATTACAACAAGCAGATACAATAGGTCTTTCCATGAGCGTACTGGCTCGATCTGTGAGACTTAACGAGTAAGAGAGGCTTCATGAGTGAGAATAGACATAAACAAGGCCGGACCAAGCGCCTGGCGGATCGTCTTCAGAACATGACGTCCTTTAAAGTGGTCGATTTCCTTGAGGCGGCAGTCGCGATGGAAGCCCAGGGTCGCGACATTGTGCGCATGGAAGCAGGTGAACCTTCTTTTGCCACAGCGCCCGCGATTGCGGCGGCAGCGATCAAGGCTTTGCAGGATGAAAAAACCAATTACACCCCATCGTTTGGGATTACCGAACTGCGCGAAGCCATCGCGAGGTTTTATATGACCCGTTACGGAATTGACCTGGCACCCGAGCGCGTAGTGGTAACCACCGGTAGCAGTGCCGCGCTAGGCCTCATTTGTGACCTGTTTATCAACCCCGGCGATGGTTTGCTACTGAGCGACCCAGGTTATCCCTGTAACGCCAACTTTGTTCGTCGTGCTGGGGGTGCGCCACAGTTAGTGCCGGTTTCTGGCGACAATGCTTATCAGCTCACGGCTGATTTAGTCGAGCAATACTGGCAGCCAAACACTATCGGTGTGATGGTTGCCTCGCCAAGTAATCCCACCGGTGAAATTATCGATACAGACAATCAGCGAGCGATCAACGCTCTGGTCGCACAGCGTGATGGTGTGCTGATCATGGACGAGCTCTATCACGGCCTGGTCTATGACGAAAAGGAAACCTCGATTCTGGAAATCACCGACGATGCTTTTGTAATTAACAGTTTTTCGAAGTATTTCGGCATGACTGGCTGGCGGCTGGGCTGGATGGTGGTGCCCGAGGATGTGTTGCCCGCCGTTAGCGTGATGACCCAGAACTTTTATATATCGCCACCCAGCATCGCCCAATATGCAGCCGTTGCAGCTTTTGAAGCGAGCACCATTGGCCTGATGGAAGAGCGACGTGAGGAATTTCGCCAACGTCGTGACTTTTTTGTGCCCGCCCTGCGGGAACTGGGGTTTGTGATTCCCCACATGCCCGCGGGGGCCTTTTATGTTTATGCCAGTATCGAAAACCTGGCTAAAGACAGCGAAGCATTTTGCTGGGACATGCTCGAACGCGCCGGGGTGGCGTTTACGCCGGGTACCGATTTTGGTGAGTACCTGGCCAGACAGCACGTGCGCTTTTCTTATACTCAGCCCATGGATCGTCTCGAATTGGCCATAGAGCGTTTAAGTAAAGTACTTGGGACTTAAGCCTCTGGGTCTTAGGTTCTGGGGCATTAAGTTGTAGGAAACTGTATGAAAATAGACCCTCACCTCGAACAGGCCATTTTTGTTAAGCGTTATAAACGCTTTTTTGCCGATATCGAACTGAGCGATGGCTCGCCTTTAACCATCCACTGCGCCAACACCGGCTCAATGAAGCACTGCCTTAATCCCGGCTCTTCCTGTTGGTTTTCCCGTTCGAACAATCCGAAACGAAAATTGCCCGGTACCCTTGAAATTATCACTACAGAAGACGGCTTGCTGGCGGGTGTTAACACCTCGCGCTCAAATCATCTGGTCGCAGAAGCCATCAACTCAGGGGTAATTAGAGAGTTGCAGGGTTATTCGGAAATACGCAGCGAAGTGAGATATGGTGAAGAAAAAAGCCGTATCGATTTCCTGCTTGAAAACCATCCATTACAAAATGGCCGTGAGCAGTGCTTTATAGAGGTCAAAAATGTCACCTTAGAGGCGGGTAATGGCCTGGCCCGTTTTCCCGATGCAGTTACCAGCCGCGGAGCAAAACACCTTCGCGAGCTAATGCGCGTGGTCGAGGAGGGCAAGAGGGCAGTGTTGCTATATTGTGTGCAATTGGACGGTATTGAACGAGTAGCGGTCGCCGAAGATATTGACCCGGTTTACGCTGAAACACTGAGCGAGGCCATGGCGGCAGGCGTGGAAGTTCTGGCCTATGGCTGCAAACTCACGCCAGAGGAAATCGTTATTGACAGAAAGGTCGCGTTTAGCTGAATTGAGCTATCGCCTGAATGAGCTATAAAAAGTGAGCTATATAAAAAAGCCCCTGTTTTAGGGGCTTTTTGGTCTTGTTCTAGTTTTAGCCAGTAAGGTTTATTTGCCATCAAGGCTTATTTACCGTCAAGCTCCACCACACGTTTTTTGAATTTCCATTTGCCATTCTGCTTAACCACATCATCCAGATAACGGCCCGAATTATTGGCGGTGATTTTATCGCTAAGATCCATCAGGATCAGGTAAGCATCATGGGTGCCAGTGTCGCCATTGACCTCGACGATGGCATCGGTGGTGCAGTGCTTAACCTTCATTCCCGGGATACTTTTGTTAGCGAAAGCCAGCAGCGCTTCGCTGCCAGCGGCCAATTCCTTGCTGCCAATATTGAAGGTGCCGTCTGCGGTAAAGCAATCAACCCAGGCTTCCGGATCGCCGTAGTCAAAGGCGCGGTTATAGCGTGCGGCCAGTTCGCGAATAGCGAGATGATCTTCTACATTACTCATAAGTCGTGTCCTCAGTTCTCTGGATTGATGAATGTTGAATCGTAGTTCGAGGGATTGTAGGGGATGCTATCTGGTGCCACAACGCTTGTCTTTGCTCCGAGTAAATAAGCCAAATGTTTAGCTTACTCGTGACTGCGGTCACTGATCATAACAATATGGAATCAGTAAATACCGATATCGAGATAAGAGCGGGATATTTTATCGATAGCAACCACATAAGATGCAGTCCGGTAGTCGTTAACTTTATTATTACAGTCAAAAACTTCTTTGATTTGCTGGAAAGATAATCGCATCGTGTCATCGAGACCAGAGCGCACTAAATCTAGCTCGTCCGCTCCTTGCACTAGTTCTTTTTGTATCCATCCTGGAATAGGTTGATCGGTCATGCTCTGAATTGCCTGGAGCAGATGGGAGCCCCGTGTCTCATCGTAACGCCGTTCCATCCGACCGAAACGAATATGTGCCAGATTACGAACCCACTCGAAGTAGGAAACCGTCACCCCTCCAGCGTTAACATAAGCATCGGGTAAAATCACGACACCACGCTGTTGCAATATTTCATCGGCTTCAAAAGTGACCGGCCCGTTTGCCGCCTCAACGATTAAGCGGGCTTTGATACGGTCGGCATTTTCGATAGTAATCTGGGCTTCCATGGCGGCGGGTATCAAAATATCGCAGTCCATTTCCAGTACGCTCTTACCATCCTCAACAAAGGTGGCGTTCGGGTAATTTTTTATCGTTCCGTGTTCGACAATGTGATCACGGATACTTTGAATATAAAGGCCATCCATGTTTACTAGCGCACCGTCTCTTTCACATAAGCCTGTTATTAAGCTTCCATCTTCTTCTTGCAGTAATTTGGCTGCATGGAAACCCACGTTACCTAGCCCCTGGACGATGATTTTTTTGCCTGCGAGGGTGCCTTTGAATCCAGCTTGAGCAACGCAGTCAGGGTGGCGAAAAAACTCTCGCATGACGTAGGCGACACCTCGGCCAGTAGCCTCAGCCCGACCACGGATACCGCCGTGGGCAACAGGCTTACCGGTCACGCAGCCCGCGTAGTTAACATCTTCGGGGTGTAGGTGTTTATAGGTGTCTGCAATCCACGCCATCTCCCGTTCACCAGTACCCATATCCGGGGCTGGTACGTTTGTTGCCGGGCTCAGAAAACCCTTGCGTATTAGCTCTCGGGCGAAACGCCGGGTAATTTTTTGCATGTCATCACGGGAATACTTGCTTGGATCTATCAGCAAACCGCCTTTGGAACCGCCAAAAGGCACATCGACGATCGCGCATTTATAGGTCATGAGTGCTGCTAACGCTTCTACTTCGTCCTGATCGACGATAGTTGCAAAGCGGATACCGCCTTTTGCGGGTAATCGATGAGTGCTATGCGTTGAACGCCAGCCAGTAAATACTTCTACGTTGCCTTTTATTTCAACGGGGAAATTCACTTCGAGTGTTGCTGAGCAAGCCTTAATTGCACTTGCAATCCCAGGATCTATCTCAAGAACGTCAAAGGCTCGGTCTGCCATATGGTTGACACTTTCAGTAAATGACAATTGACCTGCATTGTTAGTAGACATTGCTCACCTTTATTTTATTGTGAATGTTTTCAGATCGACCTTTTATTAGCGGCCACATTCGGGAAACCTTTACCTGTTTCCACCTTATTGGTTTTTACTTGGTGTTCTGTTTTTACTTGGTGTTCTAAAGGCTCTTGATATGCGAGATTTATTATTTAAGTGAGGCCTTAACGCTGTAAGTAAATCCGCCCATCCTCAACAGTATGCGCCACCGGCTGCAAACTCGATCCGGCACAGGGTCCAGCAATGCAAAACCCGCTGCTAATTTCAAACATGGCACCGTGGGCTGAACACAGAATGTATTCCTTATCCCGATCGAGAAAGCGATCGGGCATCCAGTTTAGTTCCAGTCCGGCGTGGGGGCAGGTGTTTTTATAGACATAAACCTGACCATCTTTGCGTATGGCAAAGATGGTCTTGTGCTTGTCCAGGCTAAAGCCCTTACTACCGTTTTCCGGGATGTCTTCTACCGCGCAAAGCGGGGATTGGGGATCAAATGCCACGTTGCAGGGCAGCGATACGCTCTTCAAGGGGTGGGTGGGACATCCAGAGTTTGCTGGCGTGCTTCTTGAAACCACTTGAAATGCCGAGAGCAGTGAGGGTGTCGGGCATTTCATTGGGAATTTGCGCCTGGCTTTCAGCCTGTAAGCGGCGTAATGCACCAATCATGGCACCACGGTTGGCAAAATGAGCGCCCGCAGCATCGGCCCGGTATTCCCGCCAACGGGAAAAGGCCATGACGATGGTTGACGCGAGAATACCCAGCACCACCTGTAGGACCATGACGATGACGAAATAACCGATACCGGGCCGATCATTTTTAAACACGGCCTTGTCGATAAAGGAGCCGATAATGCGGGCAAAAAACATTACGAAAGTATTCACCACGCCCTGAATCAGGGTCAGGGTGACCATATCGCCGTTGGCGACGTGGCCGATTTCGTGGGCGAGCACGGCGCGGGCTTCGTCCCGATCAAAGCGTTGCAACAAACCCGCGCTAACCGCAACCAGGGCTTTGTTTTTGTTCCAGCCGGTGGCAAAGGCATTGGATTGTTGAGCGGGGAAAATGCCCACCTCGGGCATGCCGATGT
>CALLDA010000050.1 GCA_937998635.1 uncultured Pseudomonadales bacterium | reverse complement strand
ACACGAGAGGATTAACCATGTTGTTAAAACGCACATTACGCTCTCGAAATAACTGGTTGACGGCTGGCTTACTGGTTCTATCTGCTGCTTCAATTACAGCGATAGAACTTCAGCAGCTGTCCATGCCATTGCTGGCCGCACCGGTACTTTTCTAAGAGCAGAAACCTCAATAACTACTTAAAGAACCTGGCCTGGGTTCTCAACACCCTGGTCTGAGCTTTTAAACTAGCTCGTTAGTCGTTGTTTTAAAGTGAATTAAGCATTGATTAGTTGCCACGCGGTCGCGGAGATACCCGCAACTGCGTGGTCACTGCGGAATATCGATCATACAAGCTATCAACTCGGCAACCTCAGCACAGCCTTTGCCAAAATATTCCGTTGAACCTCGTTACTACCACCATAGATAGTGGTTGGACGGGAAGCAATCACCTCACCTGCGGGGCGCACCAGGCCATCACCCGTTTCGATACCATCCTGAATACCACCATTCTCGCTGGCCGCTTCCATCATTAGCTCGGTAACCCGCTGCTGGGTTTCAGTATTCCAGATTTTCAGCATCGACACTTCAGCGCCAATATTGCCGCCACGCTTGAGCACTTCAACAAAGCGTTTATAAGCGGCAAACAAATCTTCTATGTCCAACTGGAGACGTGTATAACGCTCGACAAAAAGTGGGTCATCGAACAGGCCCACGGATTTCGCCATCGATTTGAGACGCGACATGGCGAGGATGGCGAACTTAGGACTGCCGATAAATATCCGCTCATGACCGAGCAGCGCCTTGGCAATCGTCCAGCCATTATTCTCGCCACCTACCACACTGGTGACCGGGACTTTAACATCATCAAAAAACACTTCGGCGAATTCATCGTGCATACCCAAATTGATGATCGGCCGCACAGTAATGCCGGGGGTGTCCAGAGGGACGAGCAAAAAGGTTATACCCTCCTGTTTCTTGCCGTCTTTGTTGGTGCGCACCAACATAAAAATCATGTTGGCATCCATCGCCAGAGTGGTCCAGGTTTTGTGACCGTTGACGATGTAGTGGTCCCCTTCACGCACTGCCGAGGTTTGCAAAGACGCCAGATCCGAGCCTGAACCCGGCTCGGAATAGCCCTGACACCAGATATATTCGCCGGCCAATATTTTCGGCAGGTAATGATCCTTCTGTTCCTGTGAACCATGCTGAATGAGTAAGGGCCCGACCATGGTGATACCCATGTCCGGGGTTCGGCCGACGCCGTAAGATTCACCGACATCCATAAAAATCAGTAGCTTATTGGCATCAAGGCCCATGCCGCCATATTCGGCTGGCCAGGCTGGTGTCAGCCAGCCTTTTTTGGACAGGGTCAGATACCAGTCACCGATCTCGTCCCAGTGCATCCGATGCGGCGAAAAACGCAGCTCGTCAGGATAATTCTCGACGTAGAAGTCATGCACCATGGTGCGAAACTCGTCGTCGTCCATGGCGTTGTATTGATTCACTACTTGCTCATCAGTCATTTCATAACCCTTTAGATAGCCCCTTAAATTATAGCCCCTTACAAGATCAGTTCGGCATAGCGGGCTCGATGCGCTGAGGCATTGCCCAGCCACGAAGCTAGGTACATGGCCTTTTTAAGATACAGACCAATATTGGCCTCGTCGGTATAACCAATGCCACCGTGTAACTGAATGGCGCTTTTGGTGATTTGCAGGGCGGCGTCAGAACACCGGGCCTTGACCTGGCTGGCCGCTGCGGCTCGCCCTTCGGCAGAGGCCTCGCCGTCAAACAGTGCAATGGTTTGCAGCACCACAGAACGGGAAATTTCTGACAGAATAAACAGATCAACCATCTTATGCTGAAGGGCCTGAAAGCTGCCGATGGGCTTATCAAACTGAACACGCTGAGAGGTGTAGTCGACCGTGATTTCAAGTGCACGGGTCATGACACCCAGCAATTCGGCACTGGCAGCAACACGGCCAGCATCGAGGGCCGCCGCAAGAATCTGTTCGGCCAGCGCGACACCCGCAACCTTATCGCCAACCGCTACTTGATCAAAACTCAGCTGACCATAAAAGCCACCATCGACCCGCTGATCGTAATCAATACTTAATCCAGCCGCATCTTTGTTCACTAGATACAATTCAGTGCCCTCAGCGCTAGCTGCCGAGACGATAAAAGCATCAGCGCCACCGGCATCGGGTACAAACATTTTTTTACCGCTTAGCTTGCCGTCGACCACACTGACCAGCTCCGCCTTAACGCTCATGCTACCGCGAGCCTCCTGCCAGGCCAGTGCTGGCTTCCACTCGCCAGCCACCAGAGCGGGTAAACGATCCTTTTTGACCACCTCATTATCACCGTTCACCAACGCGCTAGCGGCAAGCACAGCAGTAGCCACAAAGGGTGCAGGCACCAGACCTTTACCCAGTTGAATCAAAACCGTGTGGAGATCGTCAAAACCCAGACCGATGCCGCCGTATTGTTCGGGAATCAAAAAGCCCAGCCAGCCCAGCTCAGCCATCTCTTGCCAGGTCTGCTGATCAAAACCCGGCTGCACGAAACGGTTGTCTCGGGTTTTCTTTAATTCGTCATTCTGGGCGATGAAAGCAACGGCGCTATCCTGAATAAGCACCTGCTGCTCACTCAGAACATCGATGCGTGACTGCAAACTAATATCTTCCACTCTTTTTCCCTCTTATTCTAACGTCTCGAAGACGACCATCAACAACAACCTTAAATTAACGCACCACAGTCCACCCCAAACTCCTGGGCAAATATGAAATTTAGTCGGCCATACTATTCGGGAAAACTAGTCCGGTTTTTTCGGTCTGACATAAAGAACCAGGCTGTGGCCGATCAGGTCAAAGCCTTTTTCGGCGGCTATGCGTCGCTGAATCGCTTCGATTTCATCACTTTGAAACTCAACCACATCGGCAGTATCGACACAGACAATATGATCGTGATGATCACCGCGATTCAACTCGTAAAGTGCCGGGCCAGTATCAAAAACATGCCTACACACCAGCCCGGCAGTTTCAAACTGTGTCAGAACGCGATAGACCGTGGCAATACCGACGTCTTTACCCCGATCATGTAACTGTTTGTAGATATCATCCGCGCTAAAATGGTGCTGTGACTCATTTTCGAGAATCTGCAAGATCTTGATTCGCGGATTAGTCACCTTAAGGCCGACTTTTTTAAGCTCTCTGTTATCGGGAGACACCCGTCTATCACCTCTTCTCAGCGAAACGCGTAATGGGGTATTATCCCCGTTCCTAAACGAGACTGGAACCCCGCATGTTACCTCGCCTTGCCTTTATCCTGCTAAGCACCCAGGTTCTATTATTGGCTGGCTGTTCCTACCTGAAGTATCCCGACGTCCATAAACTGACAATTACCCAGGGCAACATCATCAATCAGGAGATGGTCGATCAGTTACGTCCCGGCCTTAGTCGATCTCAGGTGCGCTACATTCTCGGCACGCCCTTAATCGCAGATACCTTTGATCAATCTCGTTGGGACTATTTTTTCAGTATTAAACGACCGGGACAGGACGAACTCCGAGAACGAATCAGCGTCTATTTTAGTGACGACAAACTCAGCTATTTTACCGGTGACTACCTGCCGACTAACCTTGTTGTTTCGTCGGAATCAGTCGTCTCTTCAGAATCCATAGCTACGGAAACCTCATCCACATCAGGCCATACCCCAGAAGCCCACAGCATCGAACCTTCTACCATTAAACCTTCAGACATAGAAGCCTCGACGATAGAGCCGGCCCCCGCAACCCCCGTTCCGGAAGTATCTGAGCACTAAACCCGGCTCGGCCTCACCAGGCCTACCCAGCGTCTTTTTGTTCAGCCCTGAGTTGCCGTGCTTTGGCAGCGCGCTGCTTACGAACCTCTTTTGGGTCGGCCAATAAAGGGCGATAAATCTCGACGCGGTCCAGCGGCTGCAAACAATAGTCATCCGGGCCCGGCAAACCCTTACTGCCCAAAACCTGACTAAATATACCCATAGTGGCGCTGTCCACATCAATGTCAGGAAAGCTATCAGCTACATTAGATAACCTGACCGCCTGCCGCGCAGTGGTGCCGAGAGGCACTTCCAGGGCAATGATTTTCTGCTCACCGGGAAGCGCATAGGCGACTTCAACGGTAATCACCTGGTCGGCCCTGGTATCAGTGGTTTCACTCATATTGATTCCCTATAGCCATCTTTTATTAGCTGCCGACGAGCTACGATAACATCGGCTCGCTCTGTGGTCGCCGCGACCAAATTATTAGCGACTTGCGTAAACAACTTGCTGCCCGCCAGTTTGGCAATGCCCGATTTGAATTCGAATTCAAGCTGCAAACTGATCTTGCAGGCCGATTCAGTTAAGGCCTCAAACCGCCACTCACCCTGCAAACGTTTAAACGGCCCCTCTTCCAGGCTCATAACAATTGATCCTGGCCGCACTAAACGGTTTCTGGTCGTAAAGCTCTGTCGAATGCCGGCTTTAGC
This sequence comes from uncultured Pseudomonadales bacterium, assembly GCA_937998635.1. Lineage (GTDB taxonomy): Bacteria > Pseudomonadota > Gammaproteobacteria > Pseudomonadales > Porticoccaceae > HB2-32-21. The sequence continues at coordinate 3,220 of CALLDA010000050.1, read as the reverse complement.
GAGGTCAAGGCGGGCGATGACCTCCTGCTCTGATCTGGCAATTATCGCCACACTGCGACAACCCTCCATGTAATCTGGATAAGATTCAATATCATCGACCAGATCAAACAGGTACTCGGCCGGGTGCAGAACCATGGCGCTACGATCAATACGGATAAGTTTCATCGCTTGTTCAAATTCATAGTTTGCTCAAATGTCTGGCCCGTTCAAACTCATAGCCCACCCATAAATTGTTGTCGCCCCCGCTCTGCTGGCTCAGCTAAATGAATCATAAAGCCCAACAACCAGCACGATCCCTATAGCAGGAGGACAAACATAGCGCAGTACCCAATACCACAGTGGCCAGGCGACAGAATTTTCACCGTTTAATTCATCCTTCGACACGTCTGGTGCCAGAACCCAGCCGACAAATATCGCAATTAACAATCCAGACAAGGGCAGCAAGATGCGTGATGTGAGGAAATCAATGCCATCAAAAAATGTCAGGCCAGCAAACTTATATTCCGCCCAATCATTGAATGACAAAACTGTACCCAGGCCCAAAAGCCAGATCACCGTTGCCAGTAACAGGGTCGCTGTGAAACGGTTAAAACCCCTATTTTCCGCCAACCAGGCCACCCCCGGTTCTAAGAGGGAAATCGCCGAACTCCAGGCGGCAACCACCACCAGAATAAAAAATAAGCCGCCAATTAAGATACCCGCTTCCATAGCGCCAAAGGCCACCGGCAAGGTGACAAACAGCAAAGCGGGCCCGGCACCAGGGTCGATACCACCGTGGGCAAAAACGATGGGGAAAATCGCCATACCGGCCATCAAGGCAACCACCGTATCGAGCAAGGCCACCGTCAACACCGTTTTACCAATACTCGCGTCTGCTGGCATATAGGCCCCATAGGCCATAATCGCCCCAACTCCCAGACTGAGCGTAAAGAAAGCATGACCCAGGGCTTCTAGTACCCCCCGGAGCGTGAGTTTCGAAAAATCGAAACTGAATAAAAAACTAAAGCCCCGGGCAAAATCCCCGTGCCAATAAGAAAAAACCAGCAAAATAACCAGCAAGATAAATAAGATCGGCATTAACACTCTGGCGGCGGCACCAAGCCCCCGGGTAACGCCAGCCGTCACCACCGCCGCCGTCATAAGCATAAATACTGTATGCCACAAAATCAGCCGATCACGATCTTGCAGCATCGTGTCAAAAATATCCTTAGTCGACTGCGCGTTAACACCCTGAAACGCCCCGATTGCCATTTCAGGAATATAAGCCAGCGCCCAACCGGCAATCACCGAATAGAACGACAAAACCAGCATGGCAATCATCCAGCCTAACCAGCCAAGCCCCCGCCAATAACCACGAGCACCGACTTCTGCGGTAATAGCGCGCATGGTATTCACCGGGCTATGCCGACCGCGACGGCCGAGCATCACCTCCGCTACCATCACCGGAATACCAACCAGTAAAATACAGGCCAGATAGACTAGTACGAAAGCACCACCGCCGTTTTCACCCGCAATGTAAGGAAACTTCCAGATATTACCGAGACCCACCGCCGACCCAGTCGCGGCCAGAATAAAAGTCCAGCGACCTCGCCAGGTGGGGAAATTCCCAGCATCAGATGACATACCCGAACCTCATCCAAAAATCAGCGGCAATTGTACCCTCTCCGCCTGGCGCGCTGCATCATTGCCAATGATCATTAGCGATTGCCGAGCCAGGCACTGATCGTTAGTCATCACCCCCGCCACACCGTATAATCGCCGCCATGGCCAAATCAGCAAAAAAGAACCCGAGCGGCAACAGCATTGTGCGCAACAAGCGCGCCAGTCACGATTACCATATTAGTGACCGTTTTGAAGCGGGCCTGGCCTTACACGGCTGGGAAGTCAAAAGTCTGCGCGAAGGCAAAGTGCAACTTACCGACAGCTACGTACTGCTGAAAAATGACGAAGCCTGGCTGATCGGCGTCAATATCCAGCCCCTAAATACCGCCTCCACCCATTACGTCACTGATCCCGGTCGCACCAGAAAACTACTCCTTAACCGAAAAGAGCTGGACAAAATCCAGGCCGCCGTCCAGCAAAAAGGCCATACCTGCGTGTGTACCTCTCTGTACTGGAAAAACCATCTGGTCAAATGCGAAATCGGCCTCGCCAAAGGTAAAGCCGAATACGACAAACGCCAAAGTGAGAAGGATCGTGACTGGCAACGCCAGAAACAACGCATTCTCAGTCATTCTGCCTAAGCACCCATCGGCCGATATACCCAGGCTCTTATCGCAAAACCCAAAAACGCTTACCGCCCTTGCCAGGCACTGTCTGCAAAGCATTACTCTTGGCAAACCACAGACTGTGGTAAAATTCCCGCCACTGGCTTTTTATTATCCATTTTGACCCCATCTTATAGACAGGGCATCTGGATACAGAAGCCACGACACAATCAAGCTTTGGGGGCGTTTTGGATTCGACGCCGGTTACAAAACTTGAGGTGCATGCCGAGATGGTGACCAATCTCGTTAATCCAAAGTCGCAAACCTTATAGTTGCCAACGACGACAACTACGCGCTCGCTGCCTAAACACCAGTAGAACGCCATCTGACTGGAGCCGTGCTTATGCGTCCAGGCTTCAACTACCCCAGGTGTCAAAACCGAAGGTAGTGGCGAAGCACTCAGGTGTCATATCTCATAAGATCGTGCTGATGCTCGTCCGGGGTTGACGCACTAAAAACTTACCGGAATCGCCATTTCATATGCCCCGTTGGCCGGGTTTTGAAAGGTTAAATAAAAAGGCCGAACTAAGCATGTAGAGCCGATAGCAGCGGACTGACGGACGCGGGTTCGATTCCCGCCGCCTCCACCAATAAACAACCCTCGCCACGATAGTGGTGGGGGTTTTTTATTGGTCGCGGTGTGGGTGAGAAGCCGCGTTAGGGTTCGACAAATCGGCAGGATAGCCGATTTGGGCGCCATCGGCGGGGTGAAACCCCGAGGGCCATGGAAGGCCCGAGTCAATCCCGCCGCCCCACCAATAAACAACATTTATTGGCATAAGCAGCAAGATTGAACACTATTGCGCTGCGGATGGCGCACAGGACGTGCGTCTGTCACGAAGGGCAGGAGAAAGTGCGAGTAGCCTGGTGAACTATCGGCTACTCGCTGAAGCCTAACATTCGTATAGACGACAATTAAGTTTCAATTAGCCGAAAGCAAACTTTCATTTGGA
>CALLDA010000049.1 GCA_937998635.1 uncultured Pseudomonadales bacterium | reverse complement strand
GCTGTAATCCTGAACATTGACTTCGTGGTGGTGAAAATAAACATCTAACAGTGCGATATCCAGATATTGTCCTTTACCGGTGCGTTCTCTGTGGAAGAGTGAATAACCAATAGCGGTGGCGGCGTGGACGCCAGTGGAGGTGTCGCCAATGGCGAGGCCTACCAGGGAAGGCGGCCCGTCATTGGGGCCAATCATGGCTGACACGCCGGAGTAACCCTGAGCGATGTAATCGTAGCCCGGCAGGTGAGCCAGTGGGCCTTCCTGGCCGAATGTCGAGATGGAACACATGATCATCCTTGGATTGAGTTTTTGTACCTCTTCCCAACTGAAACCCAGGCGACCGATAACCCCGGCTGAGAAGTTTTCAATAAGCACATCGAACTGAGGGATCATTTTACGAATAATGTCTTTGCCCTGTTCAGACTTCATATCGAGGGCGATAGATTTTTTGCCTCGGTTTTGCTGGACGTAATAGCCGCTGCGGCCATCTGAGGCCTTAAAGGGAAAGAAGCGTGAGTTGTCGCCTACTTTGGGTTCTTCAATTTTGACAATCTCGGCACCCATTTCTGCCATCATGCGGGTGGCTGAGGGGCCTGCGAGAAACTGCGTAAAGTCGAGCACTTTGATGCCATCGAGCATATGTTTGGGATTCATTTTGCGTACTCCTGTTCTTATAGTTAGCTGCCGGATTTAAGAGCCGGGCATGGGTATAAATATGGGTAAACAACCATGCTAATAAACCATAGGCACACCGGTCGATGCAATGTTTTGATGTTTGCCTGTCGTTTTACATGCCGCCTTACATGTCTTTTCCGCTCCGCCTACTTGAGCATTCGTGCAGGTGATGGCTGCGAATGCCCGGCAATGGCATGGGGACGGTAGGGCGCTTCCATGGCGGCAATTTCTTCATCGCTAAGCCGAATATCCACCGTGGCAAATATCTCTTCAAGGTGGTGCACTTTGGTGGCACCAATAATCGGTGCGGTAACACCGGGAGCTTGCAGTATCCACGCGCAGGCGGCCTGGGTTGGCGTAATGCCGTGATTTTTCGCCACCTTTTGGGTGGCCTCGGCAATCTCGTAATCGTTATCCTTGAAATACATAGTGCGGGCCATATGATCGGTTTGCGCACGCCTGGTGGGGCCCTGGCCTTTTTCGACTGTGCGATTGCCATCCAGAAAACCCCTGGCCAATGGACTCCAGGGAATCAGAGCGACGCCCTGATCAATACACAGAGGAATCATCTCTCGCTCTTCCTCTCGATAGATCAGGTTGTAGTGGTTTTGCATGGATACAAATTTCTGCCAGCCATATTCCTTCGCTGTGTGCAGGGCTTTGGAAAACTGCCAGGCCGCCATGCTACTGGCGCCCAGGTAACGAACCTTGCCGGAACGAACCAGGGTATCAAGGGCATCCAGAGTTTCTTCGATGGGGGTGCGAAAATCCCAGCGGTGGATCTGATAGAGGTCGATATAGTCTGTTTTTAAGCGCCGCAGGGAGTTTTCGCAGGCTTCGATAATATGTTTACGGCTCAGACCCTGGCGGTTGTGGTTCGGGCCACTAGCACCGTAGTTCTTCTTTTCATAAGCCATAGCACCATGAACCTTGGTGGCAATGACCACGTCATCGCGAGCGGCCATCTCGCCGAGCCAATGGCCGGTAATTTCCTCGCTGCTGCCGTTGGAATAAACATCTGCGGTATCAAAGAATGTCACCCCAGACTCAATTGCCAGGGCAAAGTGTTCGCGAGCAGCGGTGGTATCCAGGGTCCACTCACGCCAGTCGCCCTCGCCATAGCTCATACAGCCAAGGCAGATTCGTGACACAGTGAGACCCGTATTGCCAAGTTTTGTGTATTCCATAAATCTCCCCTTATTGATTGCGCTGTTTGATAGACCGTGGTATTTACTACGTGCTACTTACTATAGACATGTTTTGCTAGAAAACAGATCGAATAAACCTTAATCCTTAATGAAACAACCAACGAGGAAACCACTATGGCATCGGTAATGATTAAGCGAGATATTAAAGCACCGGCCCGCGAGGCCTGGAAATTGCTGTCCGATTTCGGCGGCATCGGCAATATTATGAAGGGCATGGGGCCGGATGATATTTCCATGGAAGGCGAAGGCCTGCTGGCGATTCGGACCATCAAAACGCCCACTGGCGTGGTTAAGGAGCGCTGCGAAGCCCTGGACGAAGAAAACATGATCATGAGTTATTCCATACTGGGTGAGGCACCCCTGCCCATTACTCATTACCTGTCGACCTTCCGAGTTTTTGAGACCGGCCCCAATAGTTGCCGTGTTGAGTGGGGCAGCAGCTTTCAGCCCGATGGCACTGTGCCTCTGCCAGAGGTTATCCCTATGATCGAAGGTATTTATAAAAGCGGTATTATTGGCACTCAGAAGAAACTTGGCGTGTTCGAGAAAGCGGCAGGTTAGTTCTGATCTGATATAGCGGACGTTGCTGGATATTTGCCTTATGCGTGGTACTAAATTTCGATGGCCGGTTTTTTCGAGCATTTTTTTGAATATGTGTTCGAGCATTTATTCGGTGGCTGTTTTGACGGCTCCTTTGGCAGTAAGCACAGCGCTTTTGCTGTCTGTCGCGTCGGTGGCCCATGCCGGAAGCGCACCCTGGCAAGCCCCTGGCGCTGAGGCGGAAAAATTAAACCCTGTTCGATACGATGTTGAGTCCGTCAACACGGGCAAAGCGTTGTTTGCTAGTCACTGCCTGCAATGTCATGGTTATTGGGGTGAAGGCGACGGCATTGTTGGACTTATGTCGGATAATCGACCGGCTAACTTGTTAGTGCTCGCCGGTGAGCAATCTCCAGGTGCTTTTGCCTGGAAGATCGCCGAAGGCAGAAATACCATGCCCTCATTTCGAGGCACGCTGAGCGAGCAGGACACTTGGCATATCGTCAACTTTATTGAATCCCTGGAAAACGAAGTTGGTTCTGCGGAACAGTCAGTTGTGGTACGCCGCTGTGCGATGTGCCATGGCCTGGCGGGTAAGGCTTATTACGAAGAATGGCCAGATTTACCGGCGCTGAGCCAGCAAGAAATTGAAGATAAACTCTTTGCTCATCGGAGCGGAATTATTGCCGATAGCACCATGTCAAAAGTCAGCTTTGATCTGACTGACGAAGAGATAAAAGAAGCAGCTCGATACTATTCATCCTTAAATAGGTCATCTTTAAATAACTCCTCTTTAAACAGCTCTTCTGTAAATGAGGAAGACTGATTAAGTCTCGAACGAACTCGCTATTTTTTAAGTCCGACTAGCTCCCGTACATGAGCAATATGCTCAGCGCCCCAGAACAATTCATCCCCGACCAGGTAGGAGGGCACACCAAAAACCCCTTTCGCCTCGGCATCCTGCTGAATTTCTTTTAGCTCCCTACGGCCTGCTTCGCTGAGGTATTCTATAAAGCCCTGGGCTGGAATCCCCGACTGTTCAAGCACTGAGATAATCACCGCAGGGTCTTCAATATTGAGCTGGCGCTGCCAGAATTTTTCAAAGACCAGCTGATGATAAGGCCTAAAATCTCCCTTCTGTTTTGCGTATAAAAAGCCGATGTGGGCGATAGAGCTGTCGAATATTTTTTGTGGCCCACGAATCGTCAAGCCACGCCGATTGGCCTCACGGCGACAATCCATATACGAATACCTGACCCGTCGCCACTGGTGGTCGTTGCGCAGACCTAAGGAGTCCTGACCCGAACTGTCCAGTTCTGCCGCGCCCATAAAGCTGGGGATGTCGAGGGTGTAGGGTAACCATTCGACGGATTGATGGGTGTCGGTATGGAGACGATAGGCTTGCTCCTGAGCCAGGTAGGCGTAGGGGCTCTTGTAGTCGAAATAGTGGATTACTTTATTCATTGTATGTTATTCCTCAAAAGCCACCTGATATCGCAAAGACTTTGATTTCGTTGATTAAAACTTCGTTTTATTTAGACTATTTTTGTTAGTATTCAATGTCTAATAAGAACCTTTTGGTCGTCTTTATCATACTTCCCCGCCAGCTGACAATGCTCATTATAGACAAGGCAGGGGCCTTATGTGGCAGGGATCTTACATGGTATGGCCTTGCATGGTAGGGCTAGGCTTGGCGTTTATATGACTAAAGTTTTGACGGTTTATTATTTCGCTTAGCTTGTTGTTCCACTTAGTTTATTGCTTCGCTGAATTTGTTGCAGTGTTTAATTATTTGAAGGTATTGAATGTTTAATCTCACTCGGTTTCGAATCAATCATTCTCTTTGCGGGCGTATTCGCCCCTTGTTGCTGCCTCCCCTGTTGATAAAGGCTCTGGTATTGCCTGGCCTTGCTTTCTGGGCTCTGCAAGCCAGTGGGGCAGATGGTGAATTTACGGTCAAGCGTGAGCCTGTCTATGATTTGAAATCACTGTTTGCCTCGGTGCAAACCGTTGATGTCACTCAGGCTCGCGCTCGTATCGGCGGTACTTTGGTGGAACTTTTGGTCGATGAGGGTACTACCGTCGAGGCTGGGCAGAAACTGGGTCGCGTACGGGATCCCAAACAACGACTGCA
>CALLDA010000048.1 GCA_937998635.1 uncultured Pseudomonadales bacterium | reverse complement strand
CGAGGCTTTTGGTATACCCATGGACGAAACCCGCGGGCGCTTTGACGAGTCGGCCCGCATGATCGTCGACGCTTTGGAGACCGGCTATATCGAGGGTGACGGGCCTTACTTCCCGCAAAAGCGCACCGAGATCAAACCCAGGCCCCCACAAAGCGCAAAAGACCGATTGTACGCAGTCGCCATGTCGCCGGATTCTTCTAAAATCGTCGGTGAGCTGGGTGCCCGGCTGATGTGCTTTGTGCAATTTGATATGCATGCCCATAAATCCAATATCGACCGCTACCGGGAGGGCTTCCAGGCTGCCCACGGCAAAAGCGCGCCATCACCGCTGTTACTGGATTTTTGTTACTGCGACGAAGACGCGGGCCTGGCTGAGGAGCGGGCGCGCAAATACCTGGCAGCCAATTACCTGTCCATCCTCAAACACTATGAATTTATGGAGGATTACCATAAGGAAATTAAAGGCTACGAAACCTACGAAAAGTCTGCCAGCTTCCTGAACTCACTGGGCCTTGATAAGGCGGTGGACGACTATATCTCCCACCAGGCCTGGGGCACGCCCCAGCAGGTGCTCGATAAGTTAGAAGCCCGCCGCGACATCATTGGCAGTTTCGAATGGAACTCCATTGTCAGCTATGGCGGCATGCCCTTTGATCAGGTGGAAGGGAGTATGAGGACGATTGGCAAACAGGTGATTCCTGAATTGCAGTCCTGGTAGTTTTCTTCTACCAGAAGCTTTCGCCGATAAAATAAGGCCATTAGATACAATCCAGGGCCTGCCTGACTGATAATATTTTTTTATTGGTCAGGTGAGCGATAGAAAAAAAACAGAAAAAAACAGAAAATAACCAGGGAATAAACAGGAAATAAACAGAATAAAACTGACACCTATTTGACGCCGCCGAATTTGCTTGTCCTGAATTTTAACCCTTAGTTCCCCCACCAGCATTACTTAAGCTATCGCTATTTTCAGCGATATTTTCGTCACCAGGCTTGAAATCAAGCATACGCTGATACAGTAGCCCAAAAGCATTCTGCATCAATGAATCTTCGATAATGCCTTCAATATCACAGTTAATCGCCAGCTTTCTCAGTTTTTCAAAGGCGCGCATAAAGTTTCTTGAATGCCGCGCTCGTATTTCCGTACCGTAAAGAAGGTCGGCCAGCTTCCGATTTTCAATAAATTCTATGGTGAGAAACAAGCGGGCGAATATTTCAACGTCGCCATTGGCAACCTGGGAAAAGGTATCATCCATATCCTCCCGGCTCATAAGGCCATCGCCCGCGGGGCCCATGGATGATGAGTACAACATTCCCGAAATACCGCCGAGCTGTTGTTTTACATTTTCGGCAATTTTGAAAAACGTCTCCTGTCGGGCATTCATTTCTGTGGCTGCGATGGCCATGGTTTGTTTGGTCGATTGCTCGGAGGTGTGTTGCAGCGCCTGGGTGTTGATGGCGAGTTCTCGTTGTTGCATAAACAGACCGAGCACCAGCCATAGAAAAGCCAGGGGAGCAAACGCGCCTTCGAGGAAGCTACCAATTACCTCCGGGGTCATTGCCTGCTCTGGTGCGTGCAGTGCGAGATACCAGATACCACCAATCATCCAGATCAGCGTGATGGTCGTCCCGAACCAGATGCGCCAGTCTCGGCGACGTATAAAAATTAAAACTTTATTTCTGGCCATCTTAATTACCTGGTACGAGGCTAGCCAAGTACACCGGCCTTGCGCAGTTCGGTCAGGGCTTTGGCACTGACACCCAGTTCAGTAAACACTTCGTCGGTGTGTTCTCCTTTGCCCGGGGCGTGTAATCGGACCCCGCTGACTTCGCCGTCAAAAATAGCCGCTGGCCGCGGTTGGCGGACACGGCCGCCGACCGGATGATCGTATTCGATAATCGAACCGCGATGGGTGATTCGCGGGTCGTTAATGACATCATCGAAATCATTAATTTTTGCGCAGGGCACCTGGGCATCTTCCATCTGGGTAATCAAATCGTCGGTAGCGAAATTAAGGGTATGCTTTTTAAACTCGTCCATTAAAGCCTGGCCATTGCTAAAGCGGTCTGCCACGGTAATAAAGCGGGGGTCTTTCAGTAAATCCGGGCTATCAAAGACTTCACAGGCGCCTTCAAATTCATGGTCACCGACAACGAACATGGTGATATGACCATCGTTAGTTTGCAGGGTGGAAATAAAATCAGATAGCAGGGGTTTTTCCTCGAACTCGCCGACAAAGCTGTTATTCCAGAAACCATCAGGCCACAGGAAATTCAGGTTCGCCTCCAGCATGGTCAGCTCGACATGGTGGCCAGCAACCTTACCCCGCTCACGGGCAAACAGCGCAGAGGAAATCGCCTGGGCCGCAGTGACCGCCGCCACCTTGTCACAGACGATGTTTTTAACCATTTCAGGGCCGTTTTCACCCGACTGTGAACGAGCCATACCTGAAACACCCTGAATGACCAGGTCATAAACCCGACGCTTTGAACCTGGGCCGTCCGGCCCAAACCCGGTCAATGAAACGTAGATTAGATTCGGATTTAGCGCGTGGACGTCGTCATAACCGAAATTGAGTCGCTCAACCACACCAGGGCGGGTGTTATGCACGAAGACATCAGCACTGCGTAACAAGTCTTCCATAAGCGGTCTAACGCGCGGATCCTTCAGGTCGACAGCAATTGCTCGCTTATTGCGGTTCAGACTCAGATAGTAGCTGGTCACCCCGTTGCGTAGTGCGCCGACGGCCCGGGCTGGGTCGGCACTATCGACCGGTTCTATACGAATCACATCGGCGCCCTGATCAGCCAGCATCATCGTGCCGAAGGGGGCGGCGACGTTGGTGGTGAGCTCGACAATGCGAATACCTTCTAATGGTTCCATGATTTCATCCTTTCGTTAATTATAGTTATCGACGGCTTATGGTTTGACGGTCGAAGTAACAGATAGTCAAGAGGCCAAGCGTTGTTGGTTTATTGCAGTTACTGGTTTATTGCCAGTGCGCCTTAGCAGGCAGTGTAGATAATCCAACACTTGCTGTGCAATGACACGATGTCAATTAAAGCGGATTCGTGTTCGGTAAACCAGTTGATCAGCTCTGCCATTGTTCGCGTCGTTTTTTATTATTGATTTGCAGGTTAGTCTGCTGTCAATAGATCTTCCGGCCAGATGGGTTCGAGCAGGGCTAACATATTCTTCCCCTTGTTTTTGAAGGTGATAGCAGTGGTCTCTTTTGCCAGATCCAGTGAAAACCGTGGTTCAATATTTTTCGCACCGTACAAAGCTTGCTGCGCGCCCTCGATATCGCCCTGTCCGGCGCGAGCCCAGGCTAAAACGAGCCAGCTCCAGTACAAGCCGTCGTAAGATTTGAGCGAATTCTGACCGGCCTGTTCTGCCTCAAAATATCGGTCCAGTTCGCACAGCGCCATTGTTCGATAGAATTCATAGAAGTACATATAAGGCGATTTCGGTGATAGCAGGATGGCTTTGTCTATATAAGGCAAACCCCTGGCAGGTTGGCCATCGAACGTTAATGCCTCTCCTAACATAGCAAGTGCCTGGGGATAATTGGGCTGCTTGCTAATGGCTTTTTCCAACAGCCGAATAGCTTCCTGTGTACGACCGCTAAGACCATAACAACCACCGAGCGCCCACAATACCATGGGGTCGTTGGGTGCAGCTTTAAGGGCTTCTCTACCAAGCGTATAAGCTTTGGCGATATCACTAGCAGGGTCGTCACTCCACGCAACAACCGCTCGCCAGCACAATGAACGGGCTACCTCAGCTTTAGCGAGGGCGTAATCTGGGTCAAGATCCAGTGCCGCACGAAACAACGCTTGAGCATTGGTTGATGATTCTCTGTTCCAGGCAACCACTGCTTGACTACCACGCACGACCAAACCCCAGGCATCCAGGTTGTCGGTAGGTACCGCACTGGCGCGGGCCATTTCGGCCTGGAATATTTCATCCCCCAGCGCAACTGCGATGCCGTTGGTGATCTCATCCTGCAATTCGAATATCTTTGCAAAGGGGCG
>CALLDA010000047.1 GCA_937998635.1 uncultured Pseudomonadales bacterium | reverse complement strand
ATTAAAATGATCGTGAGGTGCGATGCCATGGGCTATGGCTTGTGTGCCGCTTAATAGAATGTCGCCGGATACTTTAGTAATCACTGATGGCCTCTGATGTTATTGGTGGAAAATATCTGTTATTTTTCGAAAACAGGTATTAGTTGTTGGTTGTGGATTATCGCTTATGGGTAATAACGCTTTTGTGGCTGCGCAAATAAAATAGTCCTGAGCAAAACCGCTTCCTCCAGTGCACAAAGCCGTGTAGGAAGAGAATATCAAGCTCGGTGGATAGCCCAAATGATATGTATCATCTGGGGCGTCTGGAACTAAGCGGGTTTTTGAAAAGCTGATTGTGAAAGGCCAGTTTTGAAAAGTTAGGAATTACCGCTGTTTGCGAGCTTTGCTATTACCGTCAGGTGCTCTTTTACCCGGCTTGATCCAGCCACGGGTAGTGGCATTTGCAGTAGACTTTGGCGGGCGGCTTTGCTTTCCTGTTTGCAGCTTATTTTTGTTACGGAGTTTGAGCTTCTTTGGTTTTTTTGGCTTGAAGGGGCGGCGATCCAGTTTTGATTCTGGCAGATTATGATTCGGTTCAAAGTCGTCGATTAATTTTCGCGGCAGGGTTTTTTTGATTAAACGTTCAATCTCCGAGAGCTGTTTAAACTCATCAGCAGAGACCAACGAGATAGCCTGCCCACGCAGCCCGGCGCGTCCCGTGCGGCCAATACGGTGAATATAATCCTCTGGCACGTGGGGTAAATCGAAGTTGACGACCTGCGGCAATTGTTCGATATCGAGGCCCCGAGCGGCGATATCGGTTGCGACTAAGGCTTGAATTGAGCCCGCTTTAAAGTCAGCCAGCGCTTTAGTTCTCACTGCCTGAGTTTTATTGCCGTGAATCGCGGTAGCGTTAATACCTTTTGATTTCAGGTGGCTGGTTAAACGATTGGCACCAATTTTGGTGCGGGAAAAAACCAGTACTTGAGACCAGTTATTGTCCTGGATTAAGTGGCTGAGCAAATCAGGTTTGCGTTTTTTATCAACCGGACAAATCCAGTGTTCTACGGTTTCAACGGTGGTAACACGAGGGCTGACCGAAATCTCCACCGGATTATTCATCAGGCCCTTAGAGAGTTTACGAATGTCATCTGAGAAAGTCGCTGAGAACATCAGATTCTGACGGCGCTCGGGTAAGAGCTTCAGTATTCGCCGAATATCGTGGATAAAACCCATATCCAGCATGCGGTCGGCTTCATCCAGAACCAGTATCTGTAGTTGATTAAACTTCACCGCATTTTGGCCGTGGAGATCCAGCAGGCGACCCGGTGTAGCGACAAGTACATCGACGCCTTTACGCAGCTTCATCATTTGCGGATTAATCTTCACGCCGCCGTAGACCACCGTAGAACGCAGCGGCAAGTGTCTGCCGTAAGTTTTTACACTGTCATCAATCTGGGCGGCCAATTCTCGGGTTGGAGTTAAAATAAGTGCACGGGCCTGATTAGCCTGAGCCGGTTCACCCTTTGAGAGTAACTCCAGAATGGGTAGGGTAAAAGCCGCCGTTTTCCCCGTGCCGGTTTGGGCTGCGGCCATCAAGTCCTTACCTTCGAGGATCACAGGTATGGCCTGAGACTGGATAGGTGACGGTTTTAGATAAGCCTCTTCCGCGACAGCCTGAAGGAGAGGGGCTGATAAGGCCAGGGAGTCGAAGCCGTGTGAGTCAGGGCTCTGTAACCCAGAGCCATCTAAATCAGCACTCATAGTCGCCTACTTGCGGACAATTGCATGTTAGGAGGAGAGCTCTTCGTTGCCACTATTGATATTGAGCAGACCAAAAATTTGCTCCTGGGTCGCAGCCAGAATGGCCTCCTTTTCGTCTTCCTGTGTAATGCTTTTGGAGATGGCGATAGCGCCGATCATGGAAGCAAGAATCACCCGCGCCCGATCGGGAATGCTCGCTGGTGACAGGCTCAGGGTGCTGTTTTTTAGTTTATTCAGAGCGGTAAGGCGAGTCTCAAGTAATTTAATTAGGCCCAGGTAGGATTGCTCATAAAGCTTTTTTATCTCGATATTGTCGCTGGCGATGTCATTGGCAAGGAAGGCCTCCGGGCTGGGTGAGGGTGTTTTACTGAAGTTACCCAGATTCAGGTAGCCCGTGACCAACTCACTGAGATGCTGGATCGAGAACGGACCTTTCATCAGGCGGGTGGCTTTGCTGCGCTGCAGAGCTTCTCTAAAGCTGGCTTTGTAGAGCGCCTCTTTAGACTCGAAGTGAGCGTAAAAAGCACCAGGTGTCATTTTGGCCAGCTTCATCACCTCATTGATTGAGACCTTGTCAAAGCCGTAACGACAAAATAAATCGGTAGCAGATTGCAGAATACGGTCTTTAGATTTTGCCTTATGGTCTTTAGGGTAGGGCATGTCGACTTGCACTCCATAAAATATGGGTCACAAAATATTATCTTGATAATATTTTGATAGTCACTAGTTTATCGCTAATCAATATTACCATTTTGAAGGGCACGACTTTAAGGTGTTTGATTGTGGGTGTAAGCTTTTATTACACAGACTTTCAATGTATGAAGATTTACTTTCAATGTATGCAGATTTAATAGATACGGTTTTACCAGGTAAGATTTTAACAGCTAAGGTTTTGGAGGAGATATGAGCCAGTCACCTGTCGTCATCACCGGTATGGGTTTAGTGAGCCCGCTCGGTTGTGGTCTTGAACCCGTATGGCAAAGATTAACACAGGGTGCCTCGGGCATCGGTGTCATTGACCGCTTTGATATCTCGGAGCAGCCGGTAAAAATTGCTGGCCTGGTACCTGATATTGCTGATGATCCAGTTGCGGGCCTTGATCTCGAGGGCCTGATATCGCCCAAAGAGCAGAAGAAATTGGGCCTCTTTACTATCTACGCGCTAGCCGCAGCGGAGCAGGCCCTACTGCAGGCAGGGTGGTTTCCGACGGAAGAATCTGAGCAGGCTTCGACGGCGACCATCGTTGCCAGCGGTATTGGTGGTTTCCCCACGATTACCCAGGCTCAAAATACTTTGATGGAACGGGGTTATAAGCGTATCTCACCCTTTGTGGTGCCCGCGTTTTTGGCCAATATGGCATCGGGCAAGGTCTCCATCAAGTACGGGTTTAAAGGCCCTCTAGGTGCGCCAGTGACCGCTTGTGCAGCGGGCATACAGGCTATCGGTGACGGCCTCAGAATGATTCGTAGTGGTGAGGCTCAGATCGCCCTGGTAGGTGGTGCCGAAGCCTGTGTCGACCCGCTGTCTATGGCGGGCTTTAATGCGCTGAAGGCCT
>CALLDA010000046.1 GCA_937998635.1 uncultured Pseudomonadales bacterium | reverse complement strand
TTTGCCACAATTCTGCTATCGCCAACTAAAAATCCCCCCAAAGGTGGGGGGATTTTATTGCTAATTTATCGAGCTGTTTCTCCCGGCCTATTTCCAGTCTAGCTGGTTTTATCCGGCTATCCATCTAAAGCTATTTTGCTTTTGGTGGACGACCACGTCTCCTGGGTGATTGTGTAGCACCAGACGCCGGTGCCCTAACTGCTGCTGATTTTGCCTTCGAGGGTCGGCCACGTTTTTTCGGCGTAGTGCTTGCCGTGCTAGCTGATTTTGGCTTTGCTGGGCGGCCACGTTTTTTTGGTGCCGCCTTAGTCACACTAGCCCGCACCGCAGCTTCCTTTTTAGGTCGCCCTGGACGCCCTGGCGCTTTAAGCGGTTTCGCTAAAGATTTGGCTGCTTTCTTTTCGACAGCTTTAATTTCCGTCTGAGCTTTTTTAGCGGCATTTTTGACTTTTGCGCTAGCGCTCCTTTTGGCGAGCTTCAATTTTCGGGCATCCATTAGCGCACGTCTTTTTCGCCAGCGGGCTTCAAATTTTTCCAGAGTAGATTTGAGATGCTCTTCCGCTTGCCCTGCAAGTCTGGCTTCAAGAGCGAGAATCCTTTCTTCGGCATTCACCTCAGCGCTCTCAACCTTTTGTAAAATTTTAGCAACTTTTACTTTCGCTTTAGCAACACTGGCCTTTCTGTGTGCTTCATCTACGGACACCACAGCTTTAGCAACTGCTGCATAGGCTCTATCCACCAGGGCCTGAGATGCGCGAGTCCCCTTCTTAGCTGCTTCTGCACGTCTGGCCTTGAGGGTGCTTCGTGCAGCGCGAAGCTTATCCTGGCGACGTTCGACTTCTGCCTGAGCCGACTTAAAGCCCTGCTCTACTTTATCAATTGCTGATAACGCTTTTGTCGATAAGCGCTTATTCTTTTGAGGGGTTTTATTTGCAACTTTTTTTGTGGCTGAACGCGCCATAAATCTGCTCCTAAATGCCGAAAACGTTAGCGTATGATTTTTACAGGTTGGTAGCGTGCGCAATTTTAATACAAGCGCATTAAATAACCAAGAAATATCTATAGCTAGTTATTTATTATTCTTATGTATTATCAAAGTGATACTGTTTTAATTAAGAAGATGGGCGAAGCAGTATTTCACCATGTGTTTTTAATTATTAATTCTTCAAGCAATTTTATATGCCCTGAAGAGCTATTTAAGCAGGGTATCAATAGTAATTCGGCACCCCCAGACTGTCGGAAAAGATAACGATATTGCTGACCAACTTCTTCCTCTGTTTCCAGGCAATCCGTTGCAAAGGAAGGACAAATAACATCTACATTTTGCACGCCGTCCCGCGCCCAACTAACCAGGGTTTCGTCTGTATAAGGTTTTACCCAGTTTGCAGGGCCAAAACGTGACTGAAAACTATAGGCCCATTCATCGACATCCAGCTCTAGTTGCTCAGCAAGAAGACGTGCGGTTGTTTTACATTGATCAATATAGGGATCACCCTTGTGGACATAACTTTCTGGCAAACCATGGAACGACATTAATAATTTCTGTTTCTTGCCGGTAGTATGCCAGTGCTCTGTCACTGAGCTTGCTAAGGCCTCAATATAGAAAGGCTGATCGTGATAATCGTGTACACATCGGATATCTGGAATATTCCGACGGGTCTTGTTAATGTTCTGCAAACGATCATACACAGCACCCGTTGTGGTCGAAGAAAACTGGGGGTATAGAGGCAGCACCAGTATTTTATCAATACCCTTGCTAAGCATTTCCTCTATTTTTCTTGCTATGCTCGGCTCGCCGTAAGTCATAGCCCAGGTGATTTCAATAACGGGGCCGCTGCTCTCCACGGTGTCTTGAACACTACCTTGCTCTCCCAGTTTAGGGGACCGACATAAACCCTCGGCTAAGTCCTGACTATATTTACGTAGTGGTGAGCCCTGCTCGGTCCAGATACTTGCATAGGATCGAGCTACCTTTCGCGACCGCAAAGGCAGAATGATGGTGTTGAGTAATATTTTCCAGGGTAATCGCGGGGCATCAATCACTCTGGGGTCAGATAAAAACTCCCGTAAAAATCGTCGCACAGAAACAGCTGTCGGCGACTCTGGAGTGCCCAGATTGACTAAAATAACACCGCTTTTTGAATCAGGCACAGAGCTTTGCTCCAGGTATCGTTGCGATAAATGGCTAAATTCGCCTCGCTGCTGTAACCACTTACTAATAGTTGCTTAAACTGTGATTAGTCGTCTTTTAGTGCGCTAACTAAACGCTGCTGAACCGTATCGAGGTCACCAACACCATCTATACGCACATAGCCAGCCGCACCTTCCGGATTATCGGCAGCTAATTCAGTATAGAAACTGACCAGCGGTTCAGTTTGCTCATGATATACATCAAGACGCTTACGCACAGTTTCAGCACTGTCATCAGCGCGCTGAATCAGGGGCTCCCCTGTTGTGTCGTCCAGACCTTTTTTTAAGGGTGGGTTGTGTGCAATATGATATATCCGCCCGGAAGCTTCATGGACCCGACGACCGCTAAGTCTTGCGATAATTTCTTCGTCTTCAACAAAGACCTCTATCACGTAATCTATATCTACACCGGCATCAATTAACGCTTTTGCCTGTGGAATAGTCCGTGGAAAACCATCAAACAAAAAACCATTCACGCAATCTGGTTCTTCTATGCGCTCTTTAACCAGCGCGATAATTAACTCGTCAGAAACCAGACCCCCAGACTCCATAATATCTTTGGCTTTCAAACCCAGTTCAGTGCCGGCTTTTACCGCAGCACGAAGCATATCACCGGTCGAGATTTGTGGGATGCCATATTGTTCTGTAATGAACTGAGCCTGGGTGCCCTTACCTGCACCGGGTGGGCCGAGTAAGATAATTCGCATAGGAGTCCTCCAATAGTAAAAATAATGTCTGCCATCTAAAAATCACCAATGTCGACAAAGATAATCCAGCCAAAAAAGGGCACGAACCTTACACTTTATGTATTTTTTGCACAAGTCGATAAGCCTTACCATGATATCCGACAAGGCTCAGCTCACTAATTAACTTCAACTCTGGGAAAAACTTTTCTTAAGGCAGTCTTTCAATACGCTTAGCCTCTTCCCACAAATCATTTTTTTGATCCGCGCTCAGTGATTCGAAGACCATTTGCTGGTCATGGGCTTGACGCTCCATCGCCGCAAAACGCGATTCGAATTTCCGGTTGGCTTTGCGCAGTGCTGATTCTGCATCAAATCCAGCATGGCGACTCAGGTTGACGCAAGCAAAGATTAAGTCACCTAGCTCTTCTTCGATATACTCTTTTTTATTCAAGCTTATGGCTTCTTTTAGTTCGGCGAGCTCCTCATCTATTTTTGCGACGACAGGACCCATCTCTGTCCAGTCGAAACCATGATTAGACGCTCTTTTTTGTAGTTTGGCGGCCCGGCTTAATGCTGGCAGTGGCAGAGGTATATCCGCCAGCCGTCCTGGGACCCCTTTGTCTTGACGACTCTTGCCTTTCAGCGCTTCCCAGGTAGCTTTAATCTGACTTTCCTGGGGTTTATCGTCGGCTGATCGCTTGCTTTCCAGGGTTCCATCGGGGAAGACATGAGGATGGCGGGTAACTAATTTATCCACTAAACCATCGACCACCTGAGCGAAATCAAACAGTCCACCCTCTCCACCCAACTGACTGTAAAAAATAACCTGGAAGAGCAGATCCCCAAGCTCTTCGCGTAAATGCTCATAGTCTCCACGCTCTATGGCATCGATGACCTCGTAGGTCTCCTCCAGAGTGTGAGGCACAATACTGGCAAAATTTTGTTTTAAATCCCAGGGGCAACCAGTATCAGGATCCCGTAAGCGGGCCATAAGTTGCAGTAAGTCTTTAATATCGTGAGCGTGTTTTTTGGCCAAAATATTTGCCTGCTGGAGTCTTAATAATCTTTTCTAGCGAGCTCTCAATCAACCTGTTGGCTTAACGAGTTAATCGGGAGTTTAGTCAGTGCTTTAGTCGACGCTTTGGTCGACAAGTCGCCAGACATCGACGACATTTGGGATTTGACGCATTCGAGCCAATAATTGACTGAGCTGTTCAAACCCGTCGATCTCTGTAGTCATTTCGATTTGAATCATGCCTTCCACAGGCGCAAGCGTATTCAACGCCTGGATAAACAGGCCTAACTCATCGATAAGCCCAGTAATATCACGCAATAGCCCACCTCGGTCATAGGATTTTATCGCCACTTTCACGGGGAACTGGCGTTGAGGCCTTCGACCCCAGCTCAGCTGCAGGATATTGAGTGGCTCCGAGCTTTCTAAATGCAACAAATTACCGCAATCTTTGCGGTGCACGGTGACACCGCGATCCCTGGTTTTATAGCCGCCAATCGGCTGCCCTGGGTGTGGCGAACAACACTCAGCGACGCGTACACGCATATCGCCGACGCCGTAAATATAATGTTCAGTCAGGGCAAACTGTTGAGCCTGCTGCACCAGTAAACCCTGGTTATCGGGGTCAATTCCGATTTCTTGTTGAGCGGCATGAAGGACTTCGCGAACCCCCAATTGCCCGGAGCCGATTTGTTCATAAAAATCTTCGACATTGGAATACGCAAATCGCTCGGCCAAAGCACTAGTGACACTCGCGTCCATCCCCAGGCGATGAAATTCGCTGGCTAATATCGCTTGTCCTGCCTGAATATTCTGGTCGCGATTTTGCGATTTAAACCATTGTTGAATTTTACTTCTGGCGCGTGTGGTTTTGATATAAGCCAGTGTGCTGTTCAACCAGTCACGATTAGGCTCGGCATGTTTACCGGTAAGAATCTCCACCTGATCTGCGGTTTTTAATTGATAATTAAGCGCCACTATCCGATCGTTAATTTTTGCTCCCTTACAGCGATGTCCAATTTCACTGTGTATTTGATAGGCGAAATCGACGGGTGTCGCACCACTGGGCAAATCCACCACATGCCCCTTGGGGGTATAGACATAAACCCGCTCTGAGGCCTTTTCCTCAAGCAGGAAATCACCGACGGCCTGATCGCCAATACTATCGTGCCATTCGAGTACCTGCCGAAGCCAGGCCATTTTGTCATCATAATTTTTCGAGTCGGACTCACCATCATCCTTGTAGTGCCAATGAGCGCAGATCCCAAATTCGGCCTCTTCATGCATGTCAAAGGTACGAATCTGAATTTCAATAACTTTTCGTCCCGGCCCGATGACGGCGGTATGCAGTGAGCGATAACCGTTATCCTTTGGCGAGGCAATGTAGTCATCAAATTCATTGGGAATATTGCGCCACTTACTGTGTACGATACCCAGCACCGCATAACAGTCCGATACCGTCGGCACCAGAACACGAACCGCTCGAATATCATAGACCTGAGAAAAACCAATATCTTTGCGATGCATTTTGCGCCAGATGCTGTAAATATTTTTGGCGCGACCGCTCACCTCTCCGGCCTTACCGAGCCGGGTCAATTCGCTATCGATGGTCTCGATCATTTCGTCAATATACTGTTGGCGCTCGCTGCGTTTTTCGGCCAGCAAGCGGGCTATTTGCTGGTACTCATCCGGCTCCATATAACGGAAGGCGAGATCCTCTAACTCCCATTTCAAATGACCGATACCCAGGCGATGAGCCAGGGGCGCATAAATATCAAAGATTTCGTTGGCTACGGCCCGGCGCCTATCTTCTGAGGCATCCTTAACGGCACGGATGGCGTAGGTGCGCTCGGCAAGTTTAAGCAGCGCAACCCTCACATCGTCAATAATCGAAACCAGCATCTCTCGTACTTTAGATGTCTGATAGCCACTATCATGACCCAGAGCCTGAGTTGATGTGCGATCACGCAAAGCCGTTACAATCGCCATATCCAATACGCTGGATATCAGTTTGGCGACACCTTTGCCAAATTGTCGGCGCACGCTGGCAAGTGACAGCTTATTCTCGCGCACCGCTCGATACAGAATCCCCGCCTGGAGACCTTCGGCCGTAACCCCAAGTTCAGAAAGAATTTCTGCCATTTCAAGACCGGCCTGCAGACAGTTACTCTCGTCACCCTCCAGCTTCAAGGTGCCTTGCTGCTGAACCTCTAACGCATTTAATTGCGCCTCTCGCACCGCATTGACCGCACTTAATAAGGCTTCATTAATATCGTCATCGAGACGACTATTATTATCTTTGATCCTGCCTAACCATGGCCCCAAATCCTCTGGGACAGCGTCTAAAAAAGCATGGCTTTCGCGGGTTTTAACCATAGGCTACAGAAGTGAATATCCAGCTTGGTCAATGAACAGAATTTGCTTATGCCGAGGCTTATCCCTCAGTGCACTCATATATCGGCATCCTGCCTGGTGGTATCCTGCTTTACGGTATATAGCCCCGATGATAAATACCGATCACCGCGATCTGAAATCGAGACAACGATAACTGCATCACTAAGTCCTTCGGCCAACTGTAATGCCCCGGCCACTGCGCCACCGGACGACACACCGCAGAATATGCCTTCCTGGCGGGCCAATGCACGCATAGTATCTTCCGCGGCCTGCTGGCCGACATCGAGGGTTTGATCAACCAGGGTCTCATCGAATATACCGGGCAAATATTCTTTGGGCCAACGGCGAATACCGGGGATACTGGCGCCTTCTGCAGGCTGCAAGCCAACAATTTGCACGTCCGGGTTTTGACTTTTTAAATACTTGGCCACACCCATAATAGTGCCGGTCGTGCCCATAGCGCTGACAAAATGGGTCACCGTGCCATCGGTTTGCTGCCAGATCTCGGGGCCGGTACCTTCAAGATGAGAGCGCGGATTATCGCTGTTATTAAACTGATCTAGAACCATACCCTTACCGTCTTTCTGCATCTCCAGGGCCAGATCTCGAGCGCCTTCCATACTCGCTTCTTTACTCACCAGAATCAGCTCAGCACCGTAGGCTAGCATCGCCTCCTTGCGCTCTTCGGTCATATGATCAGGCATAATCAAGATCATCCGATAACCCTTGATCGCAGCTACCATGGCCAGAGCGATACCGGTATTGCCGCTGGTTGCTTCAATCAAGGTATCGCCGGGTTTTATCTGACCCCGCTCTTCAGCAAAGCGGATCATACTCAAAGCTGGCCTGTCCTTTACCGACCCCGCGGGGTTGTTGCCTTCGAGCTTAACCAGGAGGGTGTTGTTATTACCAGCGCTCAGCCTTTGCAATCTAACCAGTGGAGTATTGCCAATACAGGATTCAATGGTTGGATATTTGACGGCCATAGGTGGGGTCTCAAAAATTCGCTATTTTAGCTTTTTGCACAGAATCTGTCTTCCGGCCTTATTTGCTGTCTTCCAGCAATAAAGCCAACTAATACGATTAGACAGCTACATTAAACTTACGGTCAAACCCGACAAATCGAAACCGGATGGCCTGGGCTCTTATCAAGGCTGCAACGAGTTAGCTAGTAATCGTCACAAAGGCCAGAGCATAATCCCGCTCATCACTGAGGCTCAACAATACTTCTCGTCCACCCAGATCGCGCATTATTTTGAGGGCATTGCCTGATAACTCAAGCTCTGGTGCTCCCACAGAACTATTAGACACCTGGATGTCCTTCCAACTAATCGGGCCGATGCCGGTTTTTAAAGCTTTACTCAGCGCCTCCTTGGCTGCAAAGCGTTTGGCAAGAAAATTCCCCTGACTATGACGACAACTAAATTCGTCAAATTCAGCCGCTGTTAACACACGCCGCGCCAAACGGTCTCCATTGCGCTCCAGGGAGTTTTTTATACGTTCGATCTGCACCAGGTCGGTACCAATACCAATAATCACGAGACACCAATCATCATGAATTATTGCCCGACCCGCCAATAGCTTCTGAAAACAACGCTCGACTATATAAGGGTTTGGCGCCCAGGTGCCAGGCTAAAGCTCTACGCATCAGACGCTTGGCGCTCCGCCGAACGGCGGGGCTGGAAAATTGATGATCTACAATAGCTAACAGATCGGCACCAGAAAATATATCCCTGACTGGCTGACCTGCCCGCTTCTCAAGTCTTGAAAAACCTTCCCCTGGGTGAAATATATAATCGATATCCGAGGCTATAGCGGAACCATCACCGTGCTCAGCGTAAAAATTAATGCCATAGCCCATCTCATCCAGAAGACGCAGCTCAAAAATACGCAGTTCCGGCTCTGGATCAGCACCATGGCCAAGCAGAGTCAGTAATCTAGCGTAGCGGTCAAATAAATCCCGATGGGGGATATGCTCAGGCATCAGTCGAGTCAATAATTCATTAACATAAAAGCCGATGTATAAAGCCTTACCCTGCAACATCAACACTGAGGCCGCAGAATCGTGACCAGTGAGCGTTTTTAGATCACTTTTACCTTGCCAGCTGGCAAACAACGGTTGAAAAGGCTGTAGGGGCACAAGTCCCGAGCCTTTTTTTGAACGAGAAGCGGCTCGAACGCCGCGCGCCACAACCCGTAATCGACCAGCTTCTCGAGAAAATAAATCGACTAATTGGCTGCTTTCCCGATATTGACGGGTGTGCAACACATAGACCAGTTCGTTGTTCAAAGCCAGCTTTCCGTTATGCCTGTCAAATTACGGGGTAAACCGCGTTTAATCGGTATAACCCAGACTCCGCAACGCCCGCTCGTCATCGGACCAGCCGCTACGTACTTTAACCCACAGCTTAAGCATCACCTTGCTATCAAACAGGCGCTCCATATCCAGCCGCGCTTGTTGGCCGATACTTTTCAGGCGTTCACCTTTGGTGCCGATGATGATGCGCTTTTGTCCTTCTCTCTCAACCAGGATAAGGGCGTTTATATGTAAGATATTAGCGTTTCGGGAGAACTCTTCGATCTCAACCGTTACCTGGTAAGGTAGCTCAGCACCGAGTTGTCGGGTGATTTTTTCGCGGACTATTTCAGCGGCGAGGAAACGTTCACTGCGATCGGTTATCTGATCATCGGGAAACAAATGATCGCCACTGGGAATATGGCGAGCAATCGCTTTTTCGAGCACGTCCAGATGCTTACTCTGCAAAGCTGACACCGGTATTAGCTCGGCATTGGGTAAAGCTTGATGAAGGCTTTCGAGAGCTGGAAGCAAGGCATCCGTATCATCTACCCGGTCAATTTTATTAATGGCGATAATGACCGGTGTGTTCTGATTTATAAGTTGCTGAGCCACGAGTTGGTCTGTCTCATCCCACTGCAATCTATCAACCACGAAGACCACAACATCCACATCTCGAATCGCGCTTTCCGCCGCTTTGTTCATGATGCGGTTAATTGCTTTTTTTTGATTCTGGTGAATACCCGGCGTATCGACAAATATAAGCTGTAGAGGCCCTTCGGTTTTAATCCCTAAAACCTTATGTCGGGTAGTCTGAGGTTTGCGTGAGGTAATACTCAGCTTCATGCCCAGCAGATGATTTAACAGGGTTGATTTACCCACGTTAGGTTGCCCTACGATGGCAACATAGCCACATCTCTGTTGGGAGTTTTCAGTCATCGCGCTCAGTCGTTTTCTTCATGGCCACTGCGTTATTAACTTTTGTACCGATAACAGACATGCCCTCGACCATCCTGGTAGCAGCCGTTCGGATATCTTTATCCTCAAGCCTATCCAATATGCTCAAGCCTATCCAATTGATCAAAAATGACCTGGGCTGCCTCTTGCTCAGCTTTTTTTCGACTACTCCCCTCACCTACAGCATTTTGTCCGCTATCAGACAAGGTACACTGCACGCGGAAAACTTGCTCATGGGCATGACCAGTGCTTCCAATGACCTGGTAAGTGGGAAGCTCACGACCATGCCCCTGCAAATATTCCTGCAAAAGAGTTTTAGCGTCTTTGGTAATTGTTTTAACTGACAGGTCACCCAGTCGATGACCGTACCATTGCGCGATCCTTAGCCGACAAGCGTCAATACCTGCATCGAGAAAAATCGCGCCAATAACTGCTTCCATGGCATCAGCCAGTATGGTGTCGCGGCGAGCACCCCCGCTTTTCATTTCACCACTACCTAACCTTAAATGCTCGCCTATCTCTAGCTCTCTAGCCACTTCTGCCAACACCGCACCTTTAACGAGACTGGCGCGCAACTGACTCAACTCGCCTTCCTGAGCTTGCTCAAATCGCTCATACAAAATATGGCTAATAACCATACCCAGTATCGCGTCACCAAGAAATTCCAGGCGTTCGTTATTTTTTGCGCCATAACTGCGGTGAGTCAGAGCCTGCTGCAATAATCTGGGCTGAGAAAAATCATG
>CALLDA010000045.1 GCA_937998635.1 uncultured Pseudomonadales bacterium | reverse complement strand
CGCGATGCCGTGCGCTTTGGTCACCCCTCCGGCACCTTGAAAGTCGGTGCTCAAGCGAGTCAGGTTGATGGTGAATGGGTAGTGAATAAGGCGAGCATGAGTCGTAGTGCGCGGGTGTTGATGGAAGGTTGGGTTCGGGTGCCTGGGGATGTGTTTTAGGAGTTTGATACAACCAAGCGGGGTAACATCATTCATACTTTTTATATTTGCAAGGTAACTACAATTCGAGGCCTGACCCCAGATCTGCTGCAATTCTAGGCCTGACCCCAGATCTGCTGTGACCCCAGATCTGCTGTAGGCCTGATCCCAGATCTGCGCAAATCAAAAACGATGCAGCAGGCTGCACGTCTTGTTAAGGGCGCCAGGCGTCACGAGGTAACAGTATGAACTGGGACACAATCACGGGCGGTGCCGAAGTCCTTGGTGCGCTTGCGGTGCTAATTACTTTAGTTTACCTATCGCGACAAATACGCCAGAACACTGAAGAAATACGCAGCGCTAACTACCATGGTGTTACGGACTCCTTCAACGAAATAAACTTAGCGGTGGCCGGAGATGCCGATTTAGCAAGAGTGTTTCGCTTAGGTAATGAAGCGTACGAAAAACTTTCAGAAGAAGAGCAATATCAGTTCGGCTTCTTTATGCATGCCACTTTTCGAGTATTGGATGTAATAAAATTTCAGAGCCAGCACGGCACGGGCGATATGACCCTTTGGGAGTATGAGAAAAAGACCTTAGATACGTTACTTGCTGCGCCTGGTGTTAGAACGTGGTGGCGGAATCGCCCCTATAACTTCAGTGAAGATTTCGTTACTTATGTTGAAACTCAGGTGCTCCCTAAGTATCAAGATGACGCCTAGGCAATAGATCAACCTGCCCGTTAACTGAGTCCTCCTTGCGCTACGCTTCAGTCTAGCGTTTTCAACAGCAGGTTAATTAGACGTTAAAGGCCAAAAGCCCGCTGACATTGCGTGCGCGAAAACGTACGTTTGTAAATTTTTGGGGGAAAGGTCACTGGCAGCGGCTCACAAAGGTAAGCGAATCTGCTCATCGCTGGCTAAACGATGCAGAGGGTCAAACGATGCAGAGGGTCGGGTCTAGATTAGTAGTCTTTGTTTACCCGCAAGAACGTGACTTCGTGGTCAATCCTTACACTAATTGATCGAGTGTGCGGTCACTACCAAGCTCTGCAGAAATGTGGAGCCGATGCCGCCAGCTCCACTGACAAATATTATATTTCCAGGAGATTCCCTGCAACTTTATTTTTTGAAATAGCTACAGGGGTTTTTTATCATCAAGGTATCGATTTCATCCTGGCTCACACCGGCCTCGCGCATTGCAGGCAAAATGTTGCGTGAGATATGGGCGAGGTCCCAGTTAGGC
This sequence comes from uncultured Pseudomonadales bacterium, assembly GCA_937998635.1. Classification (GTDB taxonomy): domain Bacteria; phylum Pseudomonadota; class Gammaproteobacteria; order Pseudomonadales; family Porticoccaceae; genus HB2-32-21. Next base: position 12,210 of record CALLDA010000045.1, on the reverse strand, counting down.
GATGCGGCGACCATGCCATCCAGCACGCCGGTATCGCGACCACGCCAGCATTGCAGCGAGTCATGGGACAGCATAATACGGTCATAGCCGACGGCCATTAGTCCTAACAGTGAGGCGAGCCGGAGTTTGTCCGAGGCGATGGATTCAATGCCGAAGCGGTCAAAACCCAGCCACGCACCGCGCTCAAGGATGTCAAAATAGTAACGCATATCACCCACACCGCAGGCGTGACCAATCAGCACTTTGTTAAAATCGACTTTCTCTTCCTCGAAAATATCCAGGGTTTCGCGGCCAAAGGGTTCCATCTCGTCGTTGGGACAGAGAATGGGTGTACCGGTCGCGTTGCTCGCCCGCGCTGCGGCTCGTAGACATTTTATCTCGGATTCCTGAATACCCTGGCCCGGCGGCGTGACGCCGTAGATGCCACCGCTGGCGGTTTTGATGATGCCGGCCTTGATGCCGGTTTTGCCGATCCCGTCCTGGATTTCGCTAACGTACTGCTCAGCGATACCATCGATGTCCATCAGCCGGAAATGCTGGGGAATACCCAGTGCGTCATTGTATAAACCGGTGGCGACGACGATCTGTATACCGGATTTTTCTGACATTTCGGCGGCAAATTCAGGATCGCGACCCAGCTCCATGGGGCAGGGATCGACGAAGCTGGTAATGCCCAGATCCCGGATCTCTTTGAGCTTGTCTGCAATTCTGGCGCCTTCTTTTTTGCGGTCAAAATCCTGATGGTCAAGTTCCCAGCCCGGCCAGCCAATACTTAAGTGTTCGTGAATCAAGGTGGTGCCCAGGCTTTCGACATTGATTGGGCCTAAAACTGAATTGATTTCCATGATAGTTCCCCTGTACCTAATTATGATTGTACGAATATTTGACTTGCTGAGAGATATTGCACCAGATGTCCACTGAGTTCTAGTTCAGATTATCGACCTCGGTAGAGATGCTGAAGAGTGAGCAATCGACATTAGAAGTCTCGGCAATGTAGTAAACGATTGCTGGATTAGCCCCGCGAGAACTGAGCCGTTGTTTAACTTGTCAGCTTATATTCAGAAAAATCCACCTGTTCCATTTCTTTATAGAAGCGACTGGGATGCCAGGGATAAAGATTCGGGATTCCGGTTTTGTCGATGTACCAGCTTGTACAGCCGCCAGTGGCCCATGTGGTGGTGCGAACGGCTTCTGCCATTTCTCGGTTGAGTGACTCAAAGGCCTCTGATTTTACCTCAATACTGGCCGCTTTTTCTGCTTTCATTTTATCCAGACACTGGATCATATAAGCGATCTGATTTTCAGTAATGGAGATTAACGATAAGTTGCCAACCGGGCCGGTGGGGCCTTCGAGCATCCAGAAGTTTGGGAAGCCCGGTATGGTCATGGCTCGGTGGGCACGGGGCGCGCCGTCCCATTGTTTGCTTAGTTCAAGGTTATTTTCGCCATAGACTTTGGTCGGTAAGATAAATTCTGAGACTTTAAATCCTGTGGCCAGTACCAGCACGTCCAGTTCGTGTAAGCGCCCATCTTCGGTGCGTACCCCGTCTGGCTCGATGGCGGTAATCCCGGCAGTGACCAGCTCGGCATTGTCGCGACTGATGGCCGGATAAAAATCAGAGCAAAAAATTAAGCGTTTACAGGTTGCCTTGTAATCGGGGGTTAGCTTGGCGCGGAGCTCCGGGTCAGGTACGGTCTTTTCGAGCATGTTCAGGCAGGCTTGCTGAATTTTTTGTTGTTCTTTGACATCGCCTATGGTCGCTTTTGCAAATGTGGTCAACATTAAGCGCTTGTAGAACCAGACAAGAAAGAGATGCAGGGCTGGAAAGGTGCGCAGGATGGTTTTCCAGATGGGCCCATATTCTTTTTGCGGCAATGGCGCTACCCAGTGGGGCGTACGCTGAAATACCGTCATATGGCCGACTTTTTTGGTGATTTCCCCGACGATTTGTGCCGATGTAGAGCCGGTACCAATAATTCCCACTCTTTTGCCCTCCAGTGCTACGGAGTCGTCCCAGCGGGTGGTGTGAAACATCGCGCCTTTAAAGGAATCCAGACCGGCGATATCCGGATAGGCGGGGTGGTGGAGAATGCCGGTGGCAGAAATCACAAAGTCAAAAATTTGAGTGTCGTGGCCCTCGGCTTTTAATCGCCATTTCGGCCCCAGGTAAGTGAGCTCTGTGACCGGGCTGTTTAATCTGGTGGCTGACATAAGGTCGTATTTTTCGGCGACATGATCAATATATTTGAGGATTTCTGGTCCATAAGAGAAGCGGTGAGACCAGTCGGCATTGGGTTCGAAAGAGTAGGAATACCAGTAGGACGGTACATCGCACGACAGGCCGGGGTAGCGGTTGTCCCGCCAGGTGCCCCCGATGCGCTCGGCCTTTTCATAGACCGTGAGATCGCTATAACCGGCTTTGCGCAGGGCGATGACCGCACCAATCCCAGATAAACCGGCACCGACAATGGCGATACGCGGCGTTCGACCTTCTTTAGCCCAGCATGAATTTAAATCTGCGATGTTCTCAGCCTGGCCCATAAGGCCTCCTCTATATGTCGATTGCGGTTGGTAATATTTTAGGCGGGTATTTTGCCTTAAAACGGCACGAATAATGGGATTTGGTATCGAGTAAATCAGCTTAGCGTATTAATTTTTGATGTACATCATCCAGGCTTGTGACCCTATAAAACGTCTATACGAGAGTTGTCATATGAGGCTCTTCATACAGGGTAGGCCGCCATTAGATGACAGTATGGCTTGCGCGCTTAATCTCTGAAGTTTTCGAACTGAAAGGGCTGCCCTAGTTCGGCTGCGCGGACGAGGGCAATTACCTCCTGTAGCAGATCCCGCTTCTTCCCGGTGACTCTGATCTTTTCCCCTTGTATGGCGGTTTGAACTTTTATCTTCGAGTCTTTCACTAACTTGACCAGTTTTTTGGCGGTCGGTTGATCGATACCCTGTTTGAAACGCACGGCGAGGGAGTAGGTTTTACCGCTGTGCTCACAGTCGTCATCGGCGTCGATACTGTTGGGGTCAATACCGCGCTTTACCAGATTCTTACTGACGATGTCGAGCATCTGTCGACACTGGAAGTCGGCTTCCGCAGAGAGGGTGATCACCTCATCTTTCAAATCAATGCTGGCCTTTACGCCGCGAAAGTCAAAGCGGGTGGCGAGTTCGCGCTCTGAATTTTCTGCGGCGTTGAGTATCTCGGCTGTTTCAACTTCGGAGACTATGTCAAAAGAGGGCATTGATTTTAATCCTGATGTGATTTCGTAGCTTGTCATTTTTGCAGGCTGCTTGTTTTTAGACAAGGTACCAAACCAGGCTGGTTTAGTGGAGCGAGTGAGGAATTGTGCCTGATTGTTAGCTAGCGCAATTAATTCGCTCTTCTCCTTGAGCAGCTGGTATGTCGGCCTAACGTGACGATTGACGAGCGTTTCGTTGGCGCTAACTCTCGCCGGGCCAGTAGTCGCTGGCAGCAAGACCTTCCAGGGCCAGGCCATAACCGAGATCGTCAAGCATCATGCGCTTAAGTTGCTGGGTCAGTAAGACGCGCGTGTACTTCAGGGTGAGTGGTGGCCTGGCCACTAAGAGCCGAGCCAGTTCCCAGGCACGCTCCAGTAATTCATCTTTTGGCAGCACTTCGTTAACCACGCCGAGATCGAGGGCTTCCTGTGCCGACAGGTGCTGGCCGGTGAGTAGAAAGTAGCGTCCGCGGTTGGGACCAAGCAACAAAGGCCAGACAAGATGGACGCCGTCGCCGGGAACAATGCCGTCGGTAAAATGCGGTGCGTCTGCAAATGTAGCGTGCTCAGCGGCAAGGACGATGTCGCAAAGCACACCAAGCTCTGCATGCACCGTCGCCGGGCCGTTAATCGCGGCAATCATCGGCACCTCGATATTAAGCAAGTTCATCAGCAGGGTTTTACCCTCAGAATAGATGCGGCTAAATATCCGCGACGGGATTTTGTCCAGCTTGCCGGTATCAAGTACATCGATAAAGCTTTCGCCCGTGCCAGTGACAATGATGATTCGGTTCTCGTGATCGCTGCCGATATCGGCAAAAACATTACCCATCTCCTGATGGGGGCCGCCGCCCCAAATCATCGGTCCGCCATCGGTGTGGAAAGTTATTTGTAAAATACCGTCCTGTCGCTCCATGGCTACGTACTGATATTTGTTCGCGTAGTCTTCAAATTTTGCCATTATTTATACTCGCAATTTGTCTAGTTCAATTTTTGAAATTATTGCTTTTTTTTATTTATGTTATCTACGTTAAGGCACTTTACCCGTATTGGCTCAGGTAATTCAGGTGATGGTGATGCCTCACGTCGGCCAGTGTTCGCCAGCACCCAGGCCTTCAAGGGCAAGGCCGTAGCCGAGATCGTCCAGCAAGGCCCGTTTGATCTTCTGGGTCATCGCGACACGGGCATAACGTAGCGTTAGAGGTGGTTTCTCTGCGATCTGCTCGGCAAGTTGCCAGGCGCGTTCGAGAAGATTTTCCCTCGGCAGCACTTCGTTAACCACGCCCCAGTCGAGGGCTTGCTGGGCGGAAAGTTCCTGACCAGTGAGCAGAAAATAGCGGCCCCGATTGGGCCCGAGTATCAGCGGCCATACCACGTGAACGCCATCGCCGGGCACCAGGCCGTTGGGGAAATGTGGCGCATCGGCAAAGGTCGCGTGCTCAGCGGCAAGCACGATATCGCATAGTACGGCGAGCTCTGCGTGGACGATTGCCGGCCCGTTGACCGCCGCTATCATAGGTACTTCGATGTCCATCAGGGTGGTCAGCAGTTTCTTGCCATCGTAGTAGATACGATCCCAGGATTTTGGCCGGATTCTGGTGCCACCGGTAGCTGGTTGAAAATCGGCATTAAAGTCGTCGCCGGTGCCGGTCATGATGATGACCCTGTTGTCTCGATCACTGCCGATCTCGGCAAAGCATTCTCCGAACTCGGTGTGAGGCAAAGCGCCCCAGCGCAGGGATTCGCCTTTGGAATGGAAGGTGAGCTGCAGGATGCCGTCACGTCTTTCCATGCGGATGGTCTTGTAGCGTTCACAATAATCTTCGAATTTGGCCACGGTATTCTCTCTTATATTATTCCTGGGAAAATTATGGTTTTTAGTTAATTATCCATGTGCCTATTTATCAATGTACTTATATGGCTACCATCAAGCATAGACGCGCTTTTCATGAAAATCGACCCAGGTAATCTGAGCGTTGAGTCTCAAGCTCACCGTATCAGCAGTCACCTTAGCTGGACGGACTGTTTCAGCTTCGTGTCGTGTGAAATGGTTTGTTGCTCGCTTCTGATCTTTTGTTGCTTGATTCAGGTCTAGAGTACGCCTACTCTTCAGATACGTTTAGCGAAAAATCCTTACTCTAATAAACTCATCTCTAAATGGCAGGAGTTAACAATGACATCAGTTCTGGAAGACAAAGAAGCTATTCGAGATCTACTATCGGCCTATTGTTTCCACGTAGACAATGGCGAGTTCGACCAGTGGGCCAAACTATTTGCAGAAGACGCGGTGCTCGAAGCGGGCGAGCTGGCGACCTGTAATGGTCGTGAGGAAATCAAAACCTGGATTGCCGGGGCGCTTGGTGGCGACGTGCCGCCGCGCAAGCATTGCACCATGAACGCCATGATTCAGGTTGACGGGGATAATGCCACCTCCGAAAGCTACATTATTGTGGTTCGGGCTGACGACAAAGCGGGCACCGTGACTTCCCTGGCTGGTCGTTATCAGGATAATCTGGTCAGGCAGGGCCAAGACTGGAAGTTCCAGAAGCGTAAGATTTGTATGGATATTGTCGGCGATCTTGGTCTGAACAACTAGGCTTTGTTTTAGGCCCGGTCTTGGGCATTCTGGCCTTGCCATGAAATGCTATTCTGAGGTCCTCGACGCTATGCGTGCTTCGCACTGATAAAAGCGCCAGGATAATCCCAATCGAATTTACAAATACTATCTATGAAACTAACAGATAAGCAAATAAAAGAATTTGATGAGTCGGGTTACCTGTTCTTTCCTAATGCATTCAGCGCAGAGGAAGTGATAGTTCTCAAACAGGCTGCCACCGATGTTTACGGGCAGCAGCGGGAAGAGGTCTGGCGGGAAACATCCGGCGTTGCCCGCACTGCTTTTGCGGCCCACACCTATAACGATGCGTTTAGGCGGCTGGGGGCACATCCTCGTTTGATCGACCCGGTCATGCAATTGCTCGATGGCCCGGTTTATATGCATCAATACAAGGTTAACGCCAAGGCCGCTTTCGATGGCGATGTCTGGCAGTGGCATCAGGATTACGGCACCTGGGCGCGGGATGATTTAATGCCGGAGCCGAGGGCGATGAATATCGCGGTGTTTCTCGATGACGTTACTGCGGCCAATGGTCCTCTGCTGTTTCTGCCAGGTAGCCATAAAAAGGGCGTTGTGGAGGCAGGGCATGACCTGGCAACGACCAGTTATCCCTTGTGGACTTTGGGTCGAGATACCGTCAGCGAACTGTATCAGCAGGGTGGTTGCGTTGCGCCCACTGGCGCTGCTGGGTCAATGTTAATGTTTTCGAGTTTATTGGTACATGCCAGCCCGGCCAATATTAGCCCTATGGATCGCACCATTGTGTATTTGTCTCTATGCCATGTGGACAACCATATTCGTCAATTCAAGCGGGCTGAGTGGATCGCCCATCGCGACTTTACGCCGATCACTCCGCTGGCCGATGATACGCTGGCTGAATTAATCACCTAGCTCCATCAGTATTCCACTAGAACCGATTCGCTATGTATTTATATCCATCGCTCAAACAGCGCGAAGCAGATAATAACCCCGTCAGGGTAGGCTTAATCGGGGCTGGTAAATTTGGCTCAATGTTTCTGTCCCAGGTGCCTACCACCCCGGGATTGATAGTCACTGTGATAGCCGATCTCGATCCCGCCCAGGCTAAAGCACGTTGTAAAGAGGTGGGCTGGGATGAAGAGCGTGTCGCGGCGACTGATTTTGTTGACGATGCCGAACTGTTGATTAAGCATGATGATGTCGATGTGGTGGTAGAGGCCACCGGGCATCCCGCCGCCGGCATCAAGCATGCGTTATTGTGTGCCGAGTTTGGCAAACATGTGGTCATGGTCAATGTCGAAGCCGATGTGCTGGCTGGGCCTTATTTGGCAAAACAGGCTCAGCAGGCAGGTGTGGTCTATTCAATGGCCTATGGCGATCAACCGGCGCTGACTATGGAAATGGTGGACTGGGCAAGAGCCTGCGGTTTTAAGGTCGTCGCGGCAGGTAAGGGCACCAAGTATTTGCCGACCTACCATGCCTCGACCCCAGACACCGTTTGGTCTCACTACGGCTTAAGTGCTGAGCAAGCGGCGGCAGCAGGCATGCGCAGTCAGATGTTTAACTCCTTCCTCGACGGTACTAAATCATCCATCGAAATGGCAGCGATTGCCAACGGTGCTGATTTACAGGCACCGACGGGCGGACTCAGTTTTCCCGCCTGTGGTGCCGAAGACCTCGCCCACGTCTTGCGGCCAAAAACTGCGGGTGGCTTACTCGAATTTTCCGGCCAGGTTGAGGTGGTCTCCAGTCTCGAACGGGATGGGCGACCCGTGGCCCGGGATTTACGCTGGGGCGTTTACTGCGTATTTGAGGCACCCAACGATTATAGTGCCGCCTGTTTTGCACAATATGGTATGAATACCGATGCCAGCGGTCGTTACTCCGCCATGTTTAAACCCTTCCACCTGATTGGTCTCGAACTCAATATTTCCATCCTTACTGCGGCCCTGCGAAATCAGCCGACGGGCGCACCGGTTTGTTTCAACGGCGATGTTGTTGCCGTAGCTAAACGAGATATTAAAGTCGGCGAAATACTCGACGGTGAAGGTGGTTATACGGTATGGGGCAAGCTCATGCCCGCGAAAGCCAGCGTGGCGGCCAGGGCTTTGCCCATTGGCCTGGCCAGCCAGGTCACAGTGACTCAGCCCATCAACTTGGGTCAGATGATTACCATGAACGATATTAGCGCCGACATCAGCGCTCAGGCGTGGCAGGTGCGAAAGGAGATGGTTAAGGCCTTTGGCTGAGATTTATAAGGCCTGGTTTATAAGAGTGGGTTTGGAAGTGCAGGTTTGGAGGAGCAGGTGTCGATGAAAGGCATATCGAAAGGTAGTTTGACTTGGCATAAACAGCTACAGTCGGTCGCAGCAAACAGCGAGGCGCACTGGCTGGTCTCGACCAGTCCGGAGGCACATCTCGCTTCCTACCATAAAGGCTACAGCCCTGAGGAAGAGTTTGCCGAGCTGGAAGATCAATTTCAGTGGCGAGGTTGCGCTTGTGGTAGTTGATTGTGTTACAGCCATTAGCTCGGTAATAGATTGCGCTTAATATTACCATCTCAAGAAGCCCACACCTCTCGATAAAGTGCTGCCATTTCCGATACCGAAGGCACCCGAGGGTTGTTGTTCGGCGAACCGGAGGCAAGGGCTTGTTCAGCCATAGTGCTTAACAGGGAAAAGTACTTTTCTTCATTAATTCCGTAGTCTTTCGGGGATGGTACGTCGAGGTCTTTATTGAGCTGACGTAGTTCGGTGAGCAGGTTATTAACTGCGGTTTCTGAGTCAGTGTTCTGTTCGGCAAGGCCCATTGCGCGAGCGCAATCTGCATAGCGATCTACTGCAGCACTTGCCGAAAACGCGGTGATGGTGGGCAGCAACATGGCATTACTGAGACCATGTGCGACGTGGAAAAATGCGCCGATGGGTCGACTCATACCATGCACCAGGCAGACTGAGGCATTTGAAAAGGCCATGCCTGCCTGAGTGGCAGCCAGCATCATAGCTTCCCGGGCTGTGGCGTTACCTGGCTCGTTACAGGCACTGCGAATATTGCGCGCTATTAAGCCCATGGCCGACAGGGCCAGGGTGTCGGTAAACGGATTGTGTTTGGCGCTGACGTAGGCCTCAATAGCATGTGTGAGGCTATCGATACCGGTGTCTGCGGTGGTGCGATAGGGCACACTATAGGTGAGTTCGAAATCGACAATTGCTGCGGCGGGCAAACATCCCAGGCCCATAATGAGCATTTTTTCGTCGCTGGATTTATCGGTGATCACCGTTACTTTGGTGACCTCCGAGCCGGTGCCTGCGGTGGTAGGTATGGCAATAATGGGTAAGCCGGGCTGATTGGCTTGATGGGGGACTTTGTAATCCTGAATTTTGCCGCCACCACGGGCGAGTATGGTCATGGCTTTTGCGGTATCGATAGGGCTACCGCCGCCCAGGGCGATGACGCAATCGAAGTCGCCATTGTTAATAATCTCAACGCCAGTTACGACCACATCATCGGTGGGCTCTGGCACTGTGTCGGCAAACAAAGCCCAATTGATACCGGCGCTGTCGAGCATATCCGTGACATGACTGGCCTTACCGCTGTCACGCATAAAAGGGTCGGTTACCAGCAACGGTTTACTGCAACTGAGTCTGGCCATCACATCAGCGATTTCACAGACTGCGCCACCACCGATAAGCATAATGCGAGGTGTTGTTATGGTTGCGACCATGAGATGTCTCCTTTGAGGCGCTTGTGATATTGAGCCGCTACAGTATAAGCGGCTCATTGAAATGAATGACGCTATGGTATGGTTGCTTGCAAGAGTATGCCACTGGATCAACAAAACTAATTCGCATGTAATTGTCCGACGTTTTCACCTGTAGCTGACCCAAGGCCGACTAAAAGACCCACTAGAAAGAGTGATGCATTGGTAAATATTAGCTCACCATGTGTAAGAAACTGTTGCCTTAATGAGGAGGATGTCTGTCTTGGCTGCTTTCGAAGCCTTGATGAGATTCTTCAATGGCGAGCGGTAACTGATCAACAGAGGCAGGAGTTTATTGGTCTTGCTGAGGCCCGAGAAACTGAACATCGCCTTAGGTATCAGAAGTATATGGATTCCAGCCTGAACAAGGATGAACACCGGTAGCCTCTGCGGATACAAAAGCACCAGGCCCTCTGCCTTAGGTGCTGAATCAGTCCTGAGGTAGAATCCTCCGCGATGACACGCCCCGACACTGATCAATATCGAGAACTTTTTCTTAACGACATCCCGATGATGGATACCCGTGCACCTGTTGAATTTAACAAAGGTGCCTTCCCCTGCAGCGAGAATATTCCGCTACTGGATGATCAACAACGTCAGGCGGTAGGCACTTGCTATAAACGAAAAGGCCCAGATGCGGCGATAGAGCTTGGTTGGCAATTGGCGACACCGGCGATCCGAAACCAACGTCTCGCTGCCTGGCAGAGTTTTATAGAGCGCCATCCCGACGGCTATCTTTATTGCTTTCGCGGGGGCTTACGGTCGCGCTTGAGCCAGCAGTTGGTGAAAGAATCTGGTTTTCCTTACCCGCTGATTAAGGGCGGCTATAAAGCCATGCGCCGCTTTCTGATCAATGAATTAGATCGACATTGCACAGAGACCATGCCTCTGATATTGGTCGCAGGGCGAACAGGTACGGGAAAAACCCGAGTGCTGAAGGGCTTATCACGAACTGTTGATCTGGAGGCAATGGCCAATCATCGCGGCTCCGCCTTTGGCCGTCAGTTGTCGCCACAACCGAGCCAGATCGACTTTGAGAATAGTTTGAGTATTGCTGTTATGAAGCAAATTCACCGGCATCAACAACCATTCTTTGTCGAAGATGAAGGCCGCATGATCGGTGGCGTTAATTTACCGATGAATCTTCTTGAGGCCATGAAACAAGCACCTTTGGCCGTATTAGAAACGCCCATTGCTGAGCGTATCGAAATTGTTTTGAGCGACTACATCATTGAGGCCTATCCGCAGTACCTAAGTCAATTTGGTGAGGAGGAAGGGCCTGTACAATTTCGAGAGCAAATTCTTGGTAACCTCAGCCGTATCCGCAGACGCCTCGGTGGCGAGCGCTTTAAACATCTGTATGCTGAATTCACCGATGCCCTTAAGCACCTCGAAAAGCACGGTGATGCCGGAGGTTTTAGAGCGGGTATTAAGTTGCTGCTAAGTGATTACTACGATCCCATGTACGACTATCAGCAATCTCAACGCCAGGGCCGGATAATTTTTCGAGGGCAACAGGGTGAATTGAGCCGATGGGCAGAGGACTATTTCACGCTCGATTAAATCACCTCTAAATTCGATCTAAAAATAAGGAGAATACTCGTGCGCTTATTGACTGCTTTAGCAGCACCGCTCGTCTTTTTTGGTTTATGCAGGTTTAGTTCATGCAGATTTAGTTCATTCAGAAAGACCAAAAATATATTTTGGCTCCCATAGCCATGGAAATGTCAGCGCCTGTCTATAAAGACCTGGTTCTTGTCGGCGGTGGCCATAGCCACGCCCTGGTATTAAAAATGTGGGCGATGAAACCCGTACCGGGCGTTCGATTGACGCTTATTTCACCACAGGTTTTAACGCCTTATTCAGGGATGTTACCCGGCTTGATCGCAGGGCATTATGCGCTTGAAGATACCCATATTGATTTGATGCGGCTGTGCCAATTTGCTAAGGCCCGCTATATTCAGGCCGTCGTAAGCGGCATTAATTTAATCACTAAGGAAATTAAATTTGCTGAGCGGACAGCCCTGGGCTTTGACTTATTGTCGATTAATACCGGCATTGGTCCTTCCTTAAGAACTCCCGGCGCGCAGGAGTTCGCCACGCCGGTTAAACCGATTGCTGATTTTTATCCACGCTGGCAGGCGTTACGCGAGGCCTTGCGTGAGGGTGCGGCGCAAGATGGAAATCAATATTCCAATACAGTGCCTTATCGAGTAACCATTGTCGGTGGTGGTGCCGCTGGTGTTGAGCTTATTCTGGCAATGCATTTTTCACTCAACAATGACGAAACAATTAAGCGGCCCATCGAATTCAGACTCGTTCAGCAGGGTAGCGGTTTGCCCGAAAATTATCCGCCACGCCTACAGCGCAAAGTCGCGCAACTGTTTGCTCGCCACCAGATTCAGGTAAGCAGCAATACTCGCGTTGAGCGGGTTGATAACATCAGTCTACATGGAGCTAACGGTGAGCAAGTGCCATTCGATACCTTGTTCTGGTGCACAAACGCCTCCGCTGCGCCCTGGCTCAGGCAAACCGGCCTGGACCTTGATGAGCAAGGCTTTATTGTTGTTAACCAATATTTGCAGTCGAGTAGTCACGATTT
>CALLDA010000044.1 GCA_937998635.1 uncultured Pseudomonadales bacterium | reverse complement strand
TGTCTCGAATTATAAACCTGATGAAATTGACCACGGTTACACTAGCGATGCTTGGTCTCTCTGCAAGCTTGGGAGCCGCTGAATCTCAACCCTTGATCTCGAAGGACATACTCGAAGGCCCGGACCGAACCCCTGGCTTTGTTCAACGCGATGCCTATCGACACCCAGCAGAAACTCTGGCATTTTTTGATGTGCAAGCTGATATGACCGTAGTGGAAATCTGGCCCGGTGGTGGTTGGTACAGTGAGATCCTGGCTCCGCATCTCAGTAAAGGTAAGTTATACGCAGCACATTTTGCAGAGGACTCAGGCCTTAAATATTTTCTCGATTCTCGGCAGGCCTTTAAGGAAAAACTCAAGGCCTATCCAGAAGTCTACCAAAGTGTTGAATTAGCTGAATTCAGCCCAAAGAATAATCGCCTGACCGTGCCGGATGGCAGTGCGGATCGGGTTCTAACGTTTCGCAATGTTCATAACTGGCTGCGGACAAAAAATGAAGCAGCAGCCTTTGAGCTGTTCTTTAAAGCTTTAAAGCCGGGCGGAATTCTCGGTGTGGTCGAACACCGGGCTAAACCTGGTACCGATTGGGATACCATGAAAGAAAGTGGTTATATGACCGAGGCCTATGTTATAGAGCTGGCAACGCAAGCTGGTTTTGCCCTCGACGGACTCAACGAAATTAATGCTAACGCTAAAGATACAACTGATCATCCCAAGGGTGTCTGGACATTGCCACCTACGCTGCGCTTAAAAGATATAGATCGAGAAAAGTATCTGGCAATCGGTGAGAGTGATCGTATGACCTTGCGCTTTATTAAACCCGTCAAGCAATAACCGTGATCCTTATTCCGCCAGATCGCCTTGATACAGACCTTTTAGTAGCGCTTATTGAGGAATTTATTCTTCAGGAAGGCACCGATTATGGCGTACATGAATCCGCATTGGCGAATAAAGTGAGTCAGGTTCGTCGACAGATTGATAAGGGCGATGTGCTAATTACTTACGATGAAGAAAGCGAGAGCTGTAACTTGATGACCAAAGGTGAATATAAGCGTTTTGCCAGTGCAGAAGAGTCCTAAGTAGCTATGAGACAGCGCATTGGGTGGATGAAACCCAGATGAATGTAGACTTTGCCAGGACCTGTGGAAACAGCCTATATCGTCAAGAGAGTAATCTTCTCTGGGCTTGTTAACAGCGGGTTGACCAGGGTGACTAAATCCCGGCGCTGCTTTGATAACAGCCATTGTTGCCAGTTCGACTTATTCTTCATTTTGACAATGATATAGCGTGCATTGGGGTCATCCAGGCCGCGCAGAGATTCACCGGATACAAAACCGGGAGCCGAAACGGTTGCCTCAATGATTTGTCTTGCGAAGTTTTCGTAGGTACTTGCCATACCGGGTGCGATATGACGTTCAATAATTACTGTGATCATAGGGGTAAACTGTTGCCATCTGGATAAAATACGCTTTTTTGATGCGAGAATTTGAGAAGAAAATGCAGGATAAAGCCCAAGCTAAACTCCAGGTCGATCATGATACTGCGGACGGCTTTTGCTGTCTTGATAAATTTGGCAAACTCAGGCTATGACAAAATCTCAGCAGCAAAAACCTGGCGAGGGAGGGTCTGATAAACTTGGGCTTGATAAAGCAGAACAAGGTGTTGGAGAGCCGTCGGATTTTGATCTATTGCTTGATACATCAGGTTTGCTCTGCCCTGAGCCGGTCATGATGCTACACACTGCAGTCAGGGGCCTGGCATCAGGTAAGGTCATAAAACTTGTGGCAACAGATCCATCAACTACCCGAGATATCCCCAAATTTTGCCATTTCCTGGGCCATGAACTGGAGCGTCACGAAGAGCTTGAGGATTCCTTCCTGTATTTTATACGTCGAGCTTAGCTCTGCCAGGGCTTAATCATCAACGATCTTCTAGTGTCGAGATAGCGGCGAGGGCTTCCGGGTCACCGGCTTTGATTTTATTAGCGATGTTGCGTTGAAAGTAATAGTGAAACTCAGGCTGTGTTTCTGCTGTGTATAAACCCTGATCTCCCGGTAGCACAGGTGTTTGAACAATCTGATCATCATCGATCACCAGGCCATGAATTCGACCGTTGTGGAGTAGCTGCCAGCTGACTACCGGCTTTAAGGCCAGAGTCTTGAATCGATCGTTTGAGAATACTGCGTGGGTGCCAATGACATCGGGTATTTCCTGGACGACATCGGTTTCATGTTCACAGGTATAATCGTAATAGTCGACGGCGGTTTCCAGTTCCAGGGTTTTATGAAAGGGTGCCTCGTAAAAGAGATCTTCCGTGCCAGGGTCAAAATAGGCTTGCCACTGGCCGTTGAGCGGGTCTTTAATATCAGGGCATGGCGTGAGTCGATCTAACCAGGGAATTAAGCCAAGCACCTCGCCATCTTCTCTAAGTCCCCAACAAAGTATTTTAATACTGAAGGTTTTTTGTGGATTGGCGTCGTTAGTGTAGAGCATCTCAAGGCCATCGAGCTCAGGGGCCAGACGGATAAAACGATTGACCGATGAAGCAGAGAAGGCTTGTCCGGTGAAGAAATCAATAACGTTGTTAGCGACTGGCCTGGAAGGTGTTGAAGTAGGCATATTGCTCCCTTGTTCATTTTAGTATGTTCGTATTTGGCATATTTATATTAAAAACACTTATACGGGACATACGATATAGAAAAGGATATTGTCTAAAACGACCAAAAACGACTGATACCCTATATAAGGTACCCTCCAGATTAGTATTACACAATACCTTGTGGTGAATATTATGAAGTTTTTGTGTGTCTAAACAATATCGCTTATAACTGGGATGCCAATTTGCCTAGTATCGCGACCTTAAAAAGTCGTAGCTGACCAATTTGTTTGAGCTGGCGCTCAATTCCTGTACAGCTCTGGAGACCTAATGTCATTTGAACAAGCTAGTTCCCCTGGGCAATACGATGCCAGAGACCTCGAAGCGCTGTTCTACGACTGCTTTTTTGCAGATCACGCAACGGTGTTGGTTGGTGGTTACTCTGAGCCCTTGTATTTGCCCGCCAGCGATGATCGGACTGTGAGCCAGCTTCAGTACCGGGAGAATTATTTTTCAAGCGCCCTTCACGAAGTGGCTCATTGGTGCATAGCGGGGCAAGATCGACTCACCTTGATAGATTTTGGTTATTGGTATGAGCCCGATGGACGCGATTCCATGCAACAGGCAAAATTTGAGAAGGTGGAGATTAAACCTCAGGCACTTGAGTGGGTGTTTTCCATGGCAGCGGGTGCGCCGTTTCAAATTAGTAACGACAACCTGCAAGCCGGGCTGGTCGGGGACAATTGCGATTTTGCTGATGCGGTTTACCGACAGGTGCAGAGCCTTATATCGGAGGGTTTGCCCGTTCGTGGTGCCTTGTTCACTGAGGCCTTGATGGCTCGCTATGGGACGGATGATCCTCTTGATCAAACTTTGTATCGGAGTGCATTTGACTAGCTCCTGTGTCCTGCTCAGTATGGCAGGGAGTCGATTTCATGGTGGCACCAGACCACCTGGCAGAGCACTAATGGTCGCAAATTTAACTTAATTTAGATTATTCGATAAATTATATAACTATATGAATAGTATAAATATATTAGCTGATAAAAATATTGCTGAGGTAAGCCAGTTATTTGCACCCTATGGCGAGGTGAGCTTGTGCCAAGGTCGCGAAATTAATGCCGAGCTGTTAGTGGATGTCAATGTGTTATTGGTACGTTCCACGACTTCGGTTGATCGCCAGTTATTGGCCGATAGCAAGGTCAGTTTTGTCGGCTCAGCCACTATCGGCACTGATCACATCGACGTTGACTATTTGAGCAGTCGTAATATTCACTTTGCCAATGCCCCCGGTTGTAACGCTGATGCTGTGGTTCAGTATGTGATTGCGGTACTGTGCCGTCACGGGCCGGGCTGGCGGGGAAAAACAGTCGGCATCATTGGCTGTGGTCATGTGGGTGGTCGACTTTTGAAATGTCTCGAGGCCTTGGAGGTAAAATGTAAAGTCTACGATCCCTTCCTTAATGCCACGCAATGCTCAGTACTGGTTGATTTTCCTGAGCTGATCACGGCTGATATTGTCTGCGTTCATACGCCCTTGACTCGGACCGGTCGATTTCCAACTTATCATATGATCGACCAGGCTGCTTTAGAGAGCATGAAACCCGGCGCTATGCTGATTAATGCGGGGCGGGGTGCCGTGGTCGATAATAAAGCGCTGCTTGAGGTACTCCATAGCGGCGCATCTCTGCGTGTGGTTCTTGATGTCTGGGAACATGAACCGCATATATCTCTACCGTTACTGGAAGCAGTGGATCTCGGCACACCCCATATTGCGGGGCACAGCTTCGAGGGCAAACTGCGGGGTACGCAAATGCTGCTCCAGGCGTTTTGTCGATGGCGTAAAGAAGCAGAACCGGTTTTTACGGATGATGCAAAACCCCTTCCCATATCGAGCCAAGGTTTATTAGGTGGGCATGAGGAGCGTGGCAGCACGCTGGAAAACATCGTGCTTGCGGCCTACAATCCAGGCGATGATTTCCAGACCATGAGAGATGCTCTGAATAACTCTGCTACAGAGTCCGGGGTATGTTTTGATAATTTACGACGCAACTATAAGCAACGCTGGGAATTTAAGCACCATGAAATCAGCGATGTGTCCGACACTAGTACACGGCGCGACCTTAAAGTCTTAGGTTTTTTGGTGCGGTGATTTGGGGCATAGACAGCGAGAAGCTTAAGCTTCAAGTCGTCTATTTAATCCAGCCCTCAATTCAGCCTGCTTAACTAGCAAGATGAAAGGATTGGCTAGTCAGGCGCGCTGGCATCAGGTTTTTCGCTGTCCAGTTTTTCACATGCATCCCGAACCATATCCTCGGTGATAGGGGTTTCTGTGCCATCCTCATTGAGAATGGCTGCACCATGAAAGTCAGCCTCTTTAGTCTTGCTGTTTTCGCTAGATGTTTCCCTGCCCATGTCGGCCTTACCTTCGAGATATCAACAGGCTAAAACATTACATGGAATTTATAACAAAAGTAAGTAGACGCATGTCGTAGGCTTGCTTCTGAACAAGGAATTGCGCATCCGGTCACATTTGCTGTGGCGAAACTCAGGATTCTCTAAGACCTTCGAGGAATTGACCAAGACGGGCAATCGCGTCCCTTAGATCATCCTCACGAGGTAGGAAGACTATCCGGAAATGCTGGCTGTCAAACCAGTTGAACGCGGTCCCCTGGACGATGAGCATTTTTTCCTGCATTAATAAGTCGAGCACCAGTTGTTCGTCGTCCAGTATTGGATAAACATCGGGATCAAGGCGGGGGAAAAAATACAGTGCGCCCTTTGGTTTAACACAGCTGACACCGGGAATTGCAGTCAATAATTCCCAGCCCAGGTTGCGCTGTTCATAAAATCGACCGCCGGGTTTAACCAAATCCTCAATCGTCTGGTAGCCGCCCAGTGCTGTTTGGATGGCATACATAGCGGGCACATTGGCACAAAGGCGCATGGAGGCCAGCATCTCGATGCCCTGAATATAATTGCGGGCATGGTGTTTAGCACCACTCACCACTAACCAGCCAGAACGAAAGCCTGCCAGGCGATAGTTCTTGGAAAGTCCGTTAAAGGTAATGGTCAATATATCGTCCGACAGGCTTCCCAGTGGGTAATGCACCGCATCGTCATAAATAATACGATCATAAATCTCATCGGCGAAGACGATTAGACTATTCACTCTGGCTAGCTCGACTATTTGCTTGAGGTTATCTTTGCTGTATACCGCACCGGTTGGGTTATTGGGGTTGATAACCACAATACCCTTGGTGCGGGGGCTTATTTTACTGGCGATATCGTCCAGATCGGGCTGCCAGTCAGCGCTCTCATCGCAGCGGTAATGAACGGCCTTGCCTCCAGCGAGGGTGATCGCAGCGGTCCACAAAGGGTAGTCGGGTGAGGGCACCAGGATTTCGTCACCGTCATTGAGTAGCGCCTGCATAGACATCACGATCAGCTCACTGACACCATTGCCGAGAATAACGTCTTCGATATCGACATTGGCGATGCCCTGTATCTGGCAGCGTTGCATCACCGCCTTGCGAGCGCTGAAGATTCCTTTCGCGTGGCTATAGCCCTGAGCCTCAACGAGGTTCAGAATGACATCCTGAATAATCTCGTCGGGTGCCTCAAAACCAAAGGGAGCGGGGTTACCAATATTCAACTTGAGAATACGGTGGCCTTCTTCCTCAAGACGATTGGCTTCATCAAGTACCGGGCCACGGATGTCATAACAAACGCTATCTAATTTGGTAGACTTTTGAACTGGGTGCATAAAAAATAGACTTCCTGGAAAATGATGTCGGTGGACAGGCTTAATGAACAAGTTGTTATTGATAAACAAGTCGTATTGTACCGTAAATAAATTGATGCAAAATCCAAATATCTGAGCAGAAACTGGAGAAATAATGAACGATTCAAAAAAGAAAGATGACAAGCAATGGCGTGAAAAGTTAACGCCCCAGCAGTACCAGGTGTGTCGTAACAAAGGCACTGAGCCGCCGTTTACTGGCGAATATAATGATGAAAAAAGAGCCGGGCAGTATCTCTGCGCCTGCTGCGAAACCAAACTCTTTGAGTCCGACAGCAAATACGACTCAGGTAGTGGTTGGCCGAGCTTTTACGCGGCGGCTGACAATAGCTGCATAGATGAAGAGACCGACGACACGCTGGGTATGGAACGCACGGAAATTATGTGCTCAAAGTGTGGCAGTCATTTGGGCCATGTGTTTCCCGATGGCCCCCAACCGACGGGTATGCGTTATTGCGTCAATTCTTTGTCTTTAAAATTTGAAGAGCAGGAATAAAACCACTTATAAAGCTACCCTGGCTGGTTCTGAGTAAACCCTGTTCAGTAAGTGAGACTGGTACAATCCATTAAAACTAAAGGCTAAACCATGTTGAAATTTACGGCTTCATTTGCGCTCATCATGGTGATCGGTGGGGTATTCACATTGCGACTTGGCCTTTTGCCTTTTGAAGTCGCTTTTTATGGTTTTGGTTTTGGCTTACTCCTTAGTAGCTTAGTTGCGCTTATCGCTACAGGCACCGTGTTTAGGCGTCTGGCCAGAAAAGAAGCCGTGGGGCAGTGGGTAATTATTGCTATTGTCTCCGTGGTACCCCTCTCCGGTGTGCTCAGTACTGTCGGTATAGCCGGCTTTAAAGCCCCGGCCATCCATGACATAACGACTGATATCAATGATCCACCTGTGTTCAGGTTTACCCAGTCTCATCGTAAACCCGGTGAAAACAGCCTCGATCACAGTGGTAAGGAATTAATTGCACTTCAGACCCAGGCCTATCCGCACATTAAAACCATTTATTTACCGGGCACTCAGGATCAAGGCATGACCGCAGTGCACGCCGTGATTGATGCTCTGGGTTGGCAGGTGCTGGGCGAAGATAAAGTCCAGGGCCATATAGAGGCCGCTGATATTACGCCGGTTATGGGCTTCGCTGATGATATCGCCATACGTGTTCGACCGCTAAATGAAGGTGTACTGATCGACCTGCGCTCTGTGTCCAGAGTTGGTGTTAGTGATCTCGGCGCTAATGCCAAACGCATCGAAGGATTTGTTAAAGAACTTAAAATTCGCTATTGATTCTCCATAAAATACGATCTATTAAATACAGCCCAGCGATTCACCAGGGTGAACAAAAGGATAACAAGATGACCGACGTCGAAGTAATGCACGGTAAATTAAAAGGTTCTGAAAAAGACGGTATATACGTTTTTAAGGGCATTCCCTACGCATTCCCGCCTATGGGCGAATTCCGCTGGCAGCCGCCCCAGGATCCCTGGCCCTGGACTGGCATTCTTGATGCCAGTGAATTTGGTAAGTGGGCACCACAAAACAAATCCGCTATGGATGCCATCATGGGCGCAGAGGAGGGCGAACAAAGCGAAGGCTGCTTAACTCTCAATGTCTGGACGCCCGGCATGGATAACGCTAAACGTCCGGTTATGGTCTGGATACATGGCGGCGGCTTTACTATTGGCTCGGGTGCGCAGGGCGTTTATGAAGGTAAAACGCTGGCTCGCCATGGCGAGGTGGTGGTTGTCACCATAAATTATCGGCTCGGTATCTTCGGCTTTGCCAACCTGAAGGAAGCCACTGGCGGCCGGATTCCTGCCACCGGCAACGAAGGACTTCAGGACCAGGCCAAAGCCCTGGAATGGGTACAGGATAATATCGACCTCTTTGGCGGCGATCCCAATAACGTCACTATATTTGGCGAGTCCGCCGGAGGCATGAGCACAGGTGGATTACTCGCGCTACCCGAGGCTAGGGGTTTATTCCACAAAGCCATCCCACAGTCTGGCTCCTGCCATACCGCAGCTAATATGGAAACCGGCGCATTAGTGGG
The DNA here is from genome assembly GCA_937998635.1 of uncultured Pseudomonadales bacterium. Lineage (GTDB taxonomy): Bacteria > Pseudomonadota > Gammaproteobacteria > Pseudomonadales > Porticoccaceae > HB2-32-21. The sequence continues at coordinate 2,896 of CALLDA010000044.1, read as the reverse complement.
CGAAGCGATCATGAAAGCCACCGGCCTCGATGCTGAAGGCTTAAGTAGCGCCAGTGTCGAAGTGCTATTGCGGGCACAGCGACATATCGAAGGCGGCAAAGTCGAAGGCTACCCACTATCGAAACTCGGCAGCTTGCCATTTCGACCGGTGATTGACGGCTCCGTACTACCGGATTTACCGATCAACAGTGTTCGAGCGGGCGGGGCAGCGACTATTCCTATTATGGCTGGCAGCACGGCGGACGAATGGCGGCTTTTTGGCGCGCTGTCACCGGCCATCAAAGGCTTGACTGAAGACACTATGAATACTCGGCTGGGATACCTTATTGGCGAAGCCCATATCCCCGGTCTCGTAGGTGCTTACAAAGAAGGCCTGGCTGACCGGGGTGTAGAGCCCACACCACCCGAAGTGTTTATGGCCATCCAGACCGACCGTATTTTTCGTATCCCCGCGATTCGGCTATTAGAAGGACAGCGACCTTACAACGAAAATGTTTTCACCTATATTTTTGACTGGAAATCTCCCGCAGCCAAAGGTGCTCTCGGTGCAACCCACGCAGTAGAGCTCGCTTATGTATTTGGCACTCACACTAAACCTGGTGCCGAGAAATTTTACGGCAGCGGCCCTGGAGCCGTGACATTAGCCGCTGCAACCATGGACGCCTGGTCAGTCTTTGCCCGCAATGGCAATCCCGGTTGGGAAAGTTACGACACCGTTACCCGAGCAACACGCATGATGGGTGAAAACTGTCGAACTGAAAATGCGCCACTGGAATTAGAACGCGCTGCCTGGGATGACGTGCCGGATGATTACCTTGGCTCGCTTTAAGCAACCTTGCCTGAAATAAGAAGTCGGAGTGGTTTTCCCCAAGCTCCCGTCCTATTTATACGCTGTTTATTTAGATATAGGTAAACCCGCTGCTAAGCGCGCCGTATATCAATAATTAAAACCTGAGGTGGGATTTTATGAACAGATTTGAAAACAAAACCGTCGTTATTACCGGCGGTGCAGGTGGCATAGGCCTGGCGGCAGGAAAACTATTTGCAGGTGATGACGCGAATGTCTTGCTGGTCGATCTTCAGGAGCAGGCATTGCAAACAGCTGTCGACTCTATAGGAGGGAGTAAGCGAGTCAGTTATCAGGTGGCCGATGTGACTCAGCCTGAAGAAGTTCAGAGCTATGTGGCAACCGCCATTGAACGCTATGGTGCCATCAATTATTTTTTGAATAACGCCGGTGTAGAAGGTGTCGTAGCGCCGGTCGTTGACTCACCCATTGATGTGTTTGATCAGGTTATGGCGGTCAACGTCAGGGGAGTTTGGCTCGGGCTTAAATTTGTCATTCCCGCAATGCTCGACAATGGCGGCGGTAGCATCGTCATCACCTCGTCAATGGCGGGCCTAAAAGGCACGCCCAATGTCTCGCCCTATATCACCAGTAAACACGCAGTGGTGGGTATGATGCGCAGCGTTTCTCAGGAATACGCCACTCAGGGTATTCGGATAAATACTGTTAATCCAGCGCCCATAGAAACACGGATGATGCGTTCCCTTGAGCAGGGTTTCGCTCCCGGACATGAAGATGAGGCTAAACAGCAGCTCAGCCAGGGCTTACCCATGGGGCGCTACGGTGAGCCAGAAGAGGTAGCACGGGTGATGGCTTTTCTGTGTAGCGATGAGGCGTCTTATTGTACAGGTGGCGTTTATACGGTCGATGGTGGCGCTTCTGCGCTCTAATGCAGATCAAAACCTCGGCGTCCGCGTCCGTCCGACTAACCGAGGGTATCCCGGCTAGTCTTTTGTCCTATTGGATAGTTGAAAATTATGAGCCGTAGCCCTCAACGGCTTTAATTTCGAGGAAGTCGGTAAAACCGTGATGCCCCCATTCACGACCATTACCGGACTGTTTATAGCCACCGAAAGGCACACCGAAACCACCAGACGCACCATTGATGTGAACGTTGCCTGCTCGAATCCTCGAGGCGACTTCTCGGGCGTGGTCAATATCACCACTCTGGATGTAAGCCGCCAGGCCATAGGGTGTGTCGTTGGCAATACGGATGGCCTCGTCTTCGGTTTCGTAGGGGATCATAGTGAGTACCGGACCAAAGATTTCTTCTCTGGCGATAGTCATATCGTTGTTGGCCTCAGAAAAAACCGTAGGCCGAATAAAGTAACCCTTATCGAGTCCCTCAGGACGACCCGTACCACCGACGACGACTTTGGCACCTTCGTCTATACCTTTTTGAATCAAGCCTTGAATCTTGTCGAATTGCAGCTCTGAAACCATTGGCCCCATGGTGGTGTCGTCAGCAGTCGGATCACCTACGAGCACTTTTCCAGTGGCTTTGGCGGCGGCTGCTTCTGCCTGGGCCATTTTGGCAGCGGGGACCAACATCCGAGACGGTGCATTACAGGATTGTCCGCCATTGACATACATTTGCTTTACCCCGGCAGCGACTGCCGCATCCAGATCAGCATCATCGAGAATGATATTAGGCGATTTTCCGCCCAGTTCCTGGGTAACCCGTTTTACAGTCGGCGCGGCGTTCTGTGCAACTAGCGAGCCTGCACGAGTGGAGCCAGTAAAAGACATCATATCGACATCGGGATGGGTGGAGAGGGCTGTACCCACCACAGCGCCTTCGCCATTTACCATATTAAATACACCAGCAGGGACGCCAGCTTCGTCCATCACCTGGGTCCACAGGTAGGCAGATAGTGGGGCTACTTCACTGGGCTTGAGTACCATGGTGCAGCCAACGGCCAATGCCGGAGCCACCTTGCAGGAAATCTGATTTACCGGCCAGTTCCAGGGTGTAATCAGCCCACACACACCGATGGGCTCTTTGAAAACGCGATGCTCGCCCAGGTCTTCCTCAAACTCGAAGGTCTT
>CALLDA010000043.1 GCA_937998635.1 uncultured Pseudomonadales bacterium | reverse complement strand
CGTATTCGAAGCCGGTAAAGGTGTGGGGCAGGGTATCAGCCAGATCCTTAAATCTTGATTTGTACGCCTCTACATCCGCTTCGGAGTATTTGGTATTGACCATTGGCAGGACATATTGTGGCGTGCGGATAAAGACGGAAAGCTGGTCGACTTTTTCGGCGATGGTTTGAATCACCTGGATACCCGTCGCGCCGTTGCCGATGACTCCAACCCGTTTCCCTTTGAAGTCGATAGCCTGTTCTGGCCAGCGCGCCGTGTGGAAGATTTGACCCTTGAAGGTTTCCTGTCCGGGAAACAGGGAGGCGAGCGGGGCGGATAACATGCCGCAGCAGGTGATCAAAAAGCGTGTGTTGATGACTTCGCTGCTGTTGGTGGTGATGGTCCAACGCTCGGTGGCTTCATTGAAATGAGCACTGTCGATGGTGGTGTTGAATTGAATGTTACGGCGTAGATCCAGGATGTCGGCCACATAATGCATCCAGCGTTCAATTTCAGGTTGTCCGGGGAAGCGTTCGCTCCAGCTCCAGCCTTTGTAAAGATCTTCGGAGAATAAATACTGGTAGATATAACTCTCTGAATCAAAGCGCGCCCCAGGGTATCGATTCCAATACCAGGTGCCACCCACATCAGGTGCCGTATCGAAGGCTCTTACGTTCAGGCCTTGCTCCCGTAACTGGTGGATTTGGTAGAGTCCGGCAACACCGGCACCGATGACAATCGCATCGACCTCGCTGTCTGGGGATGTCGCTTCGTCATTTGCAGTCATTGTTTTATCGTCCAGATCAGACATTCATATTCCTCTTTTGATTTTTCTTTGTGCCGTGCTTTATCGACGAATTTCGTCTACATCAACTGCAGTTTTAGTCGTGGTCTGCAATCGAACCTTATTCTACAACGTTATGGCTGGGGGAAATAACAAAATAGGGACATCGGATCAAGTTTGGTAAGCCTTATGTCCATACTTGCTTTTCCCCACGAACAAATAAATTGAGCCATATCATTTAGGCTGAAAGTCAAAGCCGATAAATTGCCCACTCGATAGTTTGAAAGAGGCTAATCATATGGCAAGTTCAGCACAAAACACCTATGACGCAATCATTATCGGGGCCGGTATCTCCGGTATGTATCAACTTTATAAGTTGCGGGCCCAGGGGTTATCCGTAAAGGTTTTGGAAGCTGGCTCCGGTGTCGGTGGCACCTGGTACTGGAATAAATACCCCGGCTGTCGCTTCGATTCAGAGAGTTATACCTACGGCTATTCTTTCTCCGACGAGGTCTTGCAGGAATGGAACTGGAGTGAGCGCTTTGCCCCACAGCCGGAGACCGAGCGCTACCTTAATTATGTGGCTGATAAGTTTGAGCTGCGCAAGGATATTCAGTTCGAAAGCAAAGTCACTAAAGCCACTTATGACGAAGATAACTGCCAATGGGTGGTTGAGCTGGAGGATGGTTCAAGCGCTCGCGCGGAATTTCTAATCTCAGCTACCGGGCCGCTTAACGCCTACACACTGCCCCGAATTCCGGGAATAGACGATTTTAAGGGCGAATGGGCTCATACCGCGCGTTACCCTAAGGAAGGTTTCGGGGGCAGAGGTCAGGATTTCAGTGGTCAGCGGGTCGGCGTTATTGGCACCGGCGCCACCGGTGTTCAGGTGATTCAGGAAGTCGCTAAAACAGCGGATCAACTCACGGTATTTCAGTTAGCACCCGAATGGTGTGCGCCACTGAAGAATGGGCCTATTGAACAGGACGAAATGGACGGCATAAAGGCCAATTACAAGCAGATTTTTGCCGAATGTAACGAAACCTTTGGGGCCTTCCATCACAAAGCTGATCCGCGCTCGGCACTGAAAGTAACAGAAGAAGAACGTGAAGAGCTGTTTGAGGATCTATACGATAAACCGGGTTTTGGCATCTGGCTGGCTAATTTCCACGATATATTTTTCAACCTCGAAGCCAATGCACTGATTACCGACTTTATTGCTCGTAAAATTCGTCAGCGGGTTGATGATCCTGCCGTTGCGGAACTCTTGATCCCAAAAGATCACGGTTTTGGTACTCGCCGCGTGCCGCTTGAAACGAAGTACTTCGAGTGCTACAACCAGGACAATGTAAAGCTGGTGAATATTAAGGAAACGCCCATCGAAAAAATCACCGCTAAGGGCGTTAAATGTGTCGATAAAGAATATGACCTGGATATTATTATTTATGCGACGGGCTTTGATGCGGTAACGGGTTCACTAAAACGCATCGATATTACCGGCAAAGGTGGTCAAAAACTCACTGACAAGTGGGCCAATGGGCCGCGCACCTATCTTGGTATGCAGGCGGCTGGCTTTCCAAACCTGTTTACCCTGGTTGGCCCACACAACGGAGCCACCTTCTGTAATATTCCCCGCTGTATCGAGCAAAATGTGGAGTGGGTGACCGACCTGATCACATACATGAAGGAGAGCGATTTTCATCAAATCGAGCCCACGCTTGAAGCGGAGGACGCCTGGACCGAGCACGTCGACGAAACCGCTAAAACAACGCTATTCCCAACTGCAGATTCCTGGTTTATGGGGGTTAATTTGAACGATCCGACTAAAAAACGCACCTTTATGCTTTACGCCGGTGGTCAGCAGAACTACCGCATCAAATGTGATGAGGTGGCGGCGAACAACTATGAGGGCTTTGCTCTGCAGTAGTGGATAGTAGTGCCGACAGAACCTGAGTTATAGTATCGGCCAGAATTAAGCTCAGATAGATAATATTATGGAGCTGCCCCCCAGGGTGGCTCTTTTTTATTGGCAGTTTTTATTAACGGAGGGTGTTAAATGAGTCAGGCAAAGCAAAATGACTTTGACGCGATTATTATCGGTGCCGGTATCGCCGGTATGTATCAACTACTTAAACTTCGGGAAGCCGGATTTTCGGTGAAAGTCTATGAGACCGCGCCTGATCTTGGTGGAACCTGGTACTGGAACCGCTACCCGGGTTGTCGTTTTGACTCTGAAAGTTATTCCTATGGTTACTCTTTTTCCAGGGAGCTCTTGCAAGAGTGGGACTGGACCGAGCATTTCTCGCCTCAGCCGGACAATCTTCGCTATCTGAATCTGGTCGCTGAAAAATTTGATCTGCGCAAGGACATTCAATTTGGTAGTCGGGTTAGCGCTGCCACTTACGATGAAAGCAACAAGCAATGGCAGGTTGAACTGGACGATGGCACGACCACCACAGGCAGATATTTGATCTCTGCTACCGGGCCTTTGTCTGCCCATCAAATGCCGGACATCGAAGGCATCGATAACTACAAAGGGCCGTCCTGGCATACCGCCCGTTGGCCCCGTGATCCGGATGGTTTCGGTGGCAGTAAAGAGGTGGACTTCAATGGTAAACGGATTGGTGTGATTGGTACCGGTGCCAGTGGCGTTCAGGTGATTCAGGAAATTGCAAAAACCGCTGGTCAGCTGTTTGTTTTTCAGCGTCGTCCCAATTGGTGCGCGCCCTTGCATAACAGTCTGATCACTGACGAAGAGCAAAAAGAGATTAAGGCAACCTATCCCGAAATTTTTAAAAAGTGCAGCGAAACCTTTGGGAGTTTTTTGCACAGTCCTGATCCCCGCATGGCCGTTGATACGCCACCAGAAGAGCGTGAGGCTTTTTTTGAAAAACTCTATGGAGAGAGAGGTTTTGGTATTGCTTTGGCTAACTTTAGGGACGTGATGGTCGACCCCAAAGCCAATGAAATAATCAGTGAATTTATTGCCAAAAAAATTCGTGGTCGGGTAAATGACCCTGAGACAGCGGAAAAATTAATTCCGAAAAACCATGGTTTCGGTACTCGCCGGGTGCCTCTCGAAACCAAATATTACGAAGTCTACAACCAGGACAATGTCACCCTGGTGGATATTATGGACACGCCCATCGAACGGGTCACTGAAGCCGGTATTAAAACCAGCGGACTTGATTCTACGGGTCAGGAGTATGAGCTGGATATGATTATCTATGCTACTGGTTTTGATCCGGTCACCGGTGCTTTAAATCGCATCGATATCAGCGGTGTTGATGGTGAAAAGCTCAAGGACACCTGGGCCGATGGTCCCCGTACTTACCTGGGCATGCAAGCGCCGGGCTTTCCTAACTTACTGACCCTGGTGGGGCCGCATAACGGTGCCAGTCTGTGCAATATTCCCCGTTGTATCGAGCAAAACGTCGAATGGGTGACTGACATGATGACTTATATGCGCGATAAACAACTGACCAGTATTGAGCCGAGTGTTGAGGCGGTAGAGGAATGGACGGCACATTGCGACGAGGCTGCAGCTCGCACCTTATGTCCTACGGCCGACTCCTGGTTTATGGGTGTGAATCGAAATAACCCGGATCGCAAGCGCACCTTTATGCTTTATGCTGGTGGGGTACCGAAATATAACGTTAAATGTGATGAGGTCGCAGCCAACGACTACGAGGGTTTTGTACTGCAGTAGCGTTTTGTTTCGGCAAAAACAGGCTAACTAGCCAGTATCGCTTAGGGGGACTTCTCAGTCCCCTGGGCTCTCATCCAGGATTTCCTTTGGGCCTTCGCAGCTACCAGATTTTTACCCGCTGCTCTGGAGGTAGATACAGTGAATCCCCGGCCTTTACGTCAAAAGCTGGGTAGAAGGCATCAATATTAGGCAGCACCCCATTGACCCGATACTTCGGTGGCGAGTGGGGATCCGTTTTGATGAGTCTCTCGGCTAACTCATCCCGGCGCTTCACCCGCCAGGCCTGAGCCCAGCCTAGCAATACTCTTTGTTCGCCGCTAAAGCCATCTAGCTCGGGCGCAGGTTTACCTTTGTTTGATAACTGATAAGCTTTTAGCGCAATACTCAGACCACCCAGATCACCAATGTTTTCACCCAGGGTCAGTTCGCCATTAATGAACAGGTCGG
>CALLDA010000042.1 GCA_937998635.1 uncultured Pseudomonadales bacterium | reverse complement strand
CTCCCTGGCAGGAGCTCACTACTATGGTACTCAGCATAAGCGGCGCCAACCCCGTTCATCCTCAGAACTTGCGACTGGGCCTGCGCGAACAAAACCGTCTTTAAGCGGGCAGCTTTCGGGCTCTGACAACGGCCTCAAACCAGCCAGACCATTCACTCAACTAAACTCACCCTCCTACACTCACCCAACCACATTCACCCAACTACAGGACAAAACTACAACCGTGGGCAAAAGGACAGACCGAAATAAGATTGGCCGACTAGGCTACTATGCACCCCGTTTCTGGCCATCTTGGCTCGCGGTCGGTGCAACATGGTTACTGGCCAAACTGCCGAGCCGCGTCCAGCATAGCTTTACGAAGGGCCTGACCTGGCTGGCTATTAAAACCCGATCATCCAGAGCCAAAACCATTCGTCGCAATATAGAGCTGTGTTTTCCAGAACTGGGGCCTGAGGAGCTGGAGACGATAGTGAATGACAATATGTACTCAACCATTTTAATGCTCTTTGATCTGGTCAATATGATCTGGAATCCGAAACCCAGTATTCAAAACCGTGGGCGGATTATCGGAGAACAACATTTCCATGCGGCACTGACAACCGACAAACCGCTCATTATAGTCTCCGGTCATGCCACCTCTTTTCTACTGGGGCTCGCCAAATTGTCAGAAATCACAGGCTATTTTGCCCTGTACCGACGTATGGATGACCCCGTGATGGAACAACAGCTCTATCAACGGGCCATGAGAAAATATCCAATCCAGGCCATTCATCGCAAAGAAATCAAGCATATGCTCAATAAGCTCGCTGATAAGGGCATCGTGGCAATTTTACCCGACCAGGATTTTGGTCCCAGGCGGAGTACTTTTATCCCCTTTTTTGGTATTGAAACTGCAACCGTTACCGCGGTCCCCCAATATGCCAAAATGGCCAATGCTAAGGTCTTGTTTGCATCCACCTATCGGGAAGCCAATGGCCACTACGTGGTAGAAGTAGAGCCAATACTGGAAGACTATCCGTCGGGAGATGATATCGCTGATACGGTCTTGTGGAGCGACTGGCTGGAAAGAAAAATCCGCGAACACCCAGAGAATTATTTCTGGCTACACAAGCGTTTTAAGACCCGGCCCGAGGGCGAGAAGAAACTCTACTAGCTCTAGCTGCCAATTAGGCTGATTCAGGTCTTATCAGCGATCTCCTGCTGATACTGGATACGAAACTGCTTTGCCGTGCGGCCACTTCTAGAGGCACGGGTCATAGCGAAGCGTTTGGCGGCCATATGCAGTTGCTCTCTGTTGGTCGCCCCGGCGCAAATTGATGTCTTAAATAGCTCGTCGATTATCGCCAAATACTGGGTCTGGGAGTTGGGGTAAAACGATAGCCACAGACCAAAACGATCAGATAAAGATAACTTTTCCTCCACCCGATCTCCGTAATGCAACTCGCCTTCAACGATTTCTATGCCTTCATTGTCGGTCCTTTGCTCACTGATCAGATGACGTCGGTTCGACGTGGCACAGACCAGTACATTTTCAGGAGGCAACTCGATAGAACCCTCCAGAATACTTTTTAAGTGCTTATAGGCGGTTTCGCCTTCATCGAAAGACAGGTCGTCACAGAAAATCAAAAAGCGCTGGGACAGCTCACGCAGATCATCGACAATTTCGGGCAAATCGGCGAGATCATCCTTATCAATTTCGACCACCCGCAGGCCTTTGTCCAGATAATGATTTAGCGCCGCTTTAACCAGCGATGACTTACCGGTACCTCGGCTCCCCCACAAGAGAATATTATTAGCCGAGGTGCCACTCAGAAAAAGCTCCAAATTCTCCTTAAATTCAGCCTTTTGCCGGTCGATACCCAGCAAATCATCAAAGCCAATCGTGTCAATGCGCTTAACCGCCCTCAAACTCGCCTGTTTTGGGCGCCAGATTGCCGCCGCCGTTGTCGCCCAATCTATACTCACTTGACACTCTCCCCCATCGCAGATACTGAATTTAGCCGTTTAGACACACCGGCATGAAAAAATGACAACATGAGATTGCCCAGGCCTGTACCGGTGGAATTGGCCAGCACATCTGCGCCTTCCATGAATCGATACCCGGTCTGAGCCTGTAGTAATTCGAGCGCCACACCAAAACCCAGCAATCCTATATGGATATACCAGCGTAATACCGCGCCCGGAAAGGCCAGCCAGGCCAGCACATAGAGAACAGCATAAATAAGGCAATGTGCCAATTTGTCCGCCCCGGCAAACATAGCACCACCGGAAGACGGCGCCAGGGATGCGTAGCTAACCACCAATAAGGCCGACACCAGGACTACCCGCCAAAGCATACGTGTATTGCTCACCTATTTTCCTTAACTGGTTATTTGAACCTGGCATTATATGAAACTTTCAGGAAGAGATCGGAAAGACCCAGCACTCATTACCAATGGATCGCAAATAAGACTTACCCACTGAAGCCTGTTGTCAGAGGAAAAAGGACTTGCTAGGCTTACTATTCCTTATATACACTCCGCCAACTAAAAACCGTCGACACATCAACTATCGACACCCCAAAACAGAACAAGAGAGGTACTTATGGATCAGGGTCTAGGGTATTGGCTAACTAAACGGGAGTTGATTTCCGGTAACCGAACCGCTGTGATCAACCGTCACAAACGCTTCACCTATAAAGAAATGAATCGGCGCTGCAACCGCCTGGCTAACGCTCTGCGCGATAGCGGTGTGCGACCTGGTGATCGAGTCAGCTCGCTGCTGATGAACGGCCACGAACAGCTAGAATTGATCTTTGCTGTCGCTAAACTAGGGGCCATCTTTTTACCCATTAATTTCCGCCTCACCGTCCCTGAGATTGAATATATTGTTCAGGATTCTGGCGCTCGCACCATGTTTTTCCACGACGAGTTCAGACATTTAGCAGAAGGCGTTGCGGAGTTAGTCAACTTTGACACCTCTGTATACTGCGGTAATGCTCGGGCCTGCGACGACGAAGCTGACTACGAAGC
>CALLDA010000041.1 GCA_937998635.1 uncultured Pseudomonadales bacterium | reverse complement strand
AAATTTGTGGGATTACCAATATAGATGATGCTCTGGCGGCAGTGGACGCTGGTGCCGATGCTATAGGCATGGTTTTCTACCGAGACAGTAAGCGATTTATTAGCCCTCAAGATGCGGAGAAAATAATAGTCGCAGTAGGGCCTTTCGTAACGACGGTCGGCTTATTTGTGAATGAGCAAATAGAGGTAGTTGAGAGAGTACAGCGAGAAATTGGTCTTCACCTGATTCAGCTCCATGGCGATGAAGAGGCGGCTTATTGCGAGCAATTAACGATGCCGTTTATTAAAGCCATACGGATGGCCGAAGATATTGATCCCCGGCAGGCGATGTTCGGATTTCCTCGGGCCACGGCCTTCCTTTTTGATGCCTGGCAGGTGGATCAATACGGCGGCACGGGGACAAGTTTTGACTGGCATCGAGTCAGCGATATTTCGGAACGACCTGTTATATTGGCCGGTGGTTTAAGCGTTGATAACGTCGTCGAGGCGGTAACATTGACGCGGCCTTATGCGGTTGACGTCAGTGGTGGAGTCGAAAGCTCTCCCGGTCGCAAAGATCACTTGTTGATGGATCGATTTATCACACTGGCCAAATCGATCTAAGGCGAGGCCACCCTTAAAAGATGCTCTACGAGCCGCCTTGAGGGAACAGTTAAGGCCTTTCAGAAATAGTATTTAATGTTGTGGATCGCGATTGACTGTCAGAACAGTGTGTGTAGGATTCGCTCTGTTCGGCACTGTGGGTTTGGGCTACTACTTGAAGAATAAACAGGAAGAGTGAATGAGCTGGCTAGATAGAATTAAACCAAGTGGTTTGGCGACTAAAAAAAGGGAAGGCGGTACGGTTCCCGAGGGTTTATGGGAGAAGTGTCCTCGTTGTAGTGCCCCCCTGTATAAACCTGAGCTAGAACGAAACCTGGATGTCTGCCCCAAGTGTGATCACCATTTACGTATTGGCGCACGGCGGCGGATTGATGTTTTTCTGGATGACGATAATCGTGAAGAACTAGGTATTGATATAGAGCCTATCGACAGGCTGAAATTTAAGGACGTAAAAAAATATAAGGACAGGCTATCCGCCGCACAAAAAAGCACGGGTGAGAGGGATGCCCTGATTGCGATGCGGGGTGAGTTGAAAACTATCCCGGTGGTGGTGACCGCGTTTGAATTTGCCTTCCATGGTGGTTCGATGGGTTACGCAGTAGGTGAAAAATTCACCCAGGCAGCAAAACTCTGTCTTGAAGAAAACATACCTCTGATTTGCTTCTCAGCCACTGGCGGGGCGCGGATGCAGGAGGCTCTGATCTCACTGATGCAAATGGCAAAAACCAGCGCCATTCTGGAACGGCTAAGTCAACAGGGTATACCCTATATCTCGGTTATGACTGATCCAGTTTACGGCGGGGTTTCCGCCAGCCTGGCTATGCTGGGGGACGTTAACATAGCTGAGCCAGGTGCCAGAGCCGGGTTTGCCGGACCTAACATTATTGAACAAACCATTCGGCAAAAGCTGCCACCTGGCTTTCAACGAAGTGAATTCCTGCTCGAACATGGGGCCATTGATATGATCGTATCGCGTCTCGATATGCGTGACACGGTGGCCAGTTTGCTCAGTAAGTTCACTGGGCGAGAGGAACCCGAGCAAAATAATTCCAGTGCTGTTGAACCTGCAGCTGAGCCGGAAGCTGCTGATATAAGTGCTGAAATGGGCGCCGAGGATAATCCTGAAAAAAATCTCACTGAGTGAATGGCTGACGCTGCTTGAGGCGCGTCATCCCAGGGCTATTGATCTCGGCCTTGATCGGATCTCACAGGTGGCCGAGCGACTTGATCTCCTGGTACCCGCGAGGCAGGTAATCAGCGTCGCAGGTACTAATGGTAAAGGCTCCTGCGTTGCCTTGCTCGAAGCGATGTTACTGACTGATGAAAGCTTGGGGGCTGATGAAAATAAGGTCGGCGCTTTTACCTCCCCCCATCTGTCCACCTATAACGAACGTATCCGAATCAATGCCAAACCCGTAGACGATCAGCTGATCTGTGCTGCTTTTGCAGAGATCGAAGTGGCAAGGGGCGATATAAGTCTTACCTATTTCGAATTTGGAACCCTGGCAGCTCTGTGGGTTTTTAAACAGCAAGCCGTCGATATTGCCTTGCTTGAAGTTGGCCTTGGTGGCCGTCTTGACGCGGTTAATATTGTTAATGCAGATGTCGCAGTCGTTACTTCAATTGATCTTGATCACCAGGACTGGCTAGGTAACGATCGAGAAAGCATCGGTGTTGAAAAAGTCGGCATAGCCCGTCGAGGTAGACCGCTGGTCTGCGGGGATATCGACCCACCTCGGTCGCTGCTGGCTTATCTTAAAGGCATCAACGCGCTGGGCTTCATGTTGGGAACAGAGGCTTTTTATTGTTCAGAAGAGATAGGTTCACAAGACGTTTCGGCACTGGATCTGGTTTGCACTGATACTAGTGGCCAGGTATTTAACTACCGAGGTTTACCCAGGCCGAAGTTGCCGAGGGATAGTGCTTTGTGTGCCGTGCAGGCATTGGTGTGTTTGGGGCGAGCGCCGAGTCAGGAGACAGTTGGCCGAGCCTTTACCGAAACCAGCCTTCCCGGTCGCTTTCAACAAGCTCACTTCGGTCACCACCCGGTTATTTTGGATGTTGCCCACAACCCAGCCGCCGCATGCTTGCTGGCTGAAAAGCTCGATGAGTACCTTAAAACCACAAATACAAACAAAGTCTATGGCTTATTTGGCGCATTAGCGGACAAAGATATTGATGGCATGATATCGCCGCTATTGTCCGACATTGATTCGTGGCATGTATGCGAGCTGGAAGCTGCAGCCAGGGCAGCAAGTGCTAAGGATATTGCGGCTAAACTCGAAGCTTTTAACCTGTCGCCACATATTTACGGCAGTGTTGAAAAAGGCTGGCTATCGGTCGTTGAACAAATGAGCGACAATGATGTTTTAGTGGTTTTCGGTTCTTTTTATATGGTGTCCGAAGGCCTGCAACTGCTTGATGGATAAATTGCTCGATGAAAGAAAAGACAGGCTTAGGTGGCGTAAGTAAGGCAATGAAACAATGAGCCCGAGAATAGTGGGGGCGCTGGTATTAACAGCTTTAGCCGTTATTTTGCTGCCCATGCTCCTCGACTTTGGTGGCGAGTATGTGGTTGATACGCGCACCCAGATTCCAGATCGACCGGAGATCATACCGGTCGAAATAGCCGAACCCCAGGCAGCCGCCGGTAAGCAAAACGTAAAAACAGCGGAGCAGATGTTTCGTTTTAATAGCAGCCGTGATGAGGCAGAAAGCAATCCCGAGACGCAAAGTCGTTTGAAGCAGGAGGCCCCGGGTTTAAGCGATGAAGGCTTGCCAGTAGCGTGGATATTACAGGTGGCCAGTTTTAGTGACTCCGACAAGGCTGAGTCACTGACAAATAAATTACTGGCCAACCAGTATCAAGCCTATTCGAGAGCATCCACTACCAAAGGTAAGACTATTCATCGAGTCTATGTGGGACCTAAAATTTTGAAACAGGATATGCTTGATGAGAAAACGGCGATTGAGCAAAAATATAAGCTCAAGACCCTCTTGCTGCGCTTTGAACCCTGACCAGAATAGACTTTTTTTGCTAGACTGACGCGATCGGCCTGTTAGGCCCCGCAGTCGTTGTATTAACGAAACAGCGGGCATTGAGAGAGTGGAGATAGAGCTGTGAATTGGGCCGACTGGGCTATTGTGGCGATACTGGGTATCTCGGTACTAATCAGTCTGATTAGAGGCTTTGTAAAAGAAGCGATGTCGCTGGTGGCATGGATATCTGCGGTCTTGGTGGCCATGTTGTTTTACCAGCGTCTCGCGCCCTGGCTGGTCGATCTTATCGACACACTTTCGCTGCGCTTGCTGGTCGCCTGGTTGATATTATTTGTTGGTGTGTTAATTGTTGGCGGCTTGATTAATTACTTGTTGGGCAAGTTAATCCTGGCTACAGGTCTCAGCGGCACTGATCGCCTGCTCGGTATTATATTTGGTGCTGCGAGGGGCGTTGTCGTGGTGCTGATTGCGCTGATTCTGGCGCCCAGTGTCCTGCCCGTTGACCAGGATCTATGGTGGCATGAATCCCTGTTGATACCCGAATTCTTACGGTTTGAAGGTTGGGCAAGAGAAACCGCAACAATGATTTTTGAGTGGGTTTCTGAATTTTTTGATCGATTTCATTAGAGGTTGTCCCGATGTGCGGAGTGGTTGGAATTGTTGGCCATAGTGATGTCAATTTGCAGCTTTACGATGCCTTAATCATGCTGCAGCACCGAGGCCAGGATGCGGCCGGGATCATGACCTGCCAGGACGGCCAGCTGAATCAACGCAAGGATGTCGGCCTGGTCAGTGATGTCTTTCGACGTCGTCATATGGAAAGGTTGAACGGCAATGTGGGTATTGGCCATGTGCGTTATCCAACCGCAGGGAGTTCGGGTCCTTCATTGGCTCAACCTTTTTATGTGAATTCGCCCTACGGCATTTGTATGGCCCACAATGGCAATTTGACTAATTCAAAGGAATTGCTCGAACACGTTTTTAAGTCAGACCTGCGCCACGTTAATACCGATTCCGATTCCGAAATACTGCTTAACGTGTTTGCCCACGAACTCCAGCTTCAGGGCAAGCTGGAGCCTGGCGCAGAAGATGTTTTTGCCGCTGTTAAGCGGGTTCATCGACGTTGTCGTGGTGCTTATGCGGTGGTGGGTATTGTGGCAAATTACGGGCTTTTTGCCTTCCGTGATCCAGCGGGCATTCGGCCCCTGGTACTGGGTAGTCGACGCACGATACAAGGCGTTGAATACATGGTGGCATCTGAGAGTGTGGCCTTTGACGCATTGGGTTATGAGCTGGAAAGAGACCTGAAGCCCGGTGAAGCGATCTTCATCGATAACGATGGCCAGCTCCATAGTCAGCAATGCGCCGATAACACCGCGTTAACCCCGTGTATTTTTGAACATGTTTATTTTGCACGCCCAGATTCCCTGATTGACAATATTTCTGTCTATAAAGCCAGATTGCGGATGGGCGAAAAGCTCGCTGCGAAAATCCAGCGAGCGAAACTGGAACATGACATAGATGTGGTTATTCCGGTTCCCGATACCAGTCGAGTATCGGCTCAGGCCATCGCTGAAACACTACAATTAAAGTTTCGCGAAGGCTTTATGAAAAACCGCTACATCGGCCGGACCTTTATTATGCCGGGGCAGACCCAGCGTAAAAAATCTGTGCGCCAAAAACTCAACCCGGTAAAGTTGGAGTTCAGGGGCAAAAATGTCTTGCTGGTGGATGATTCAATTGTTCGCGGTACCACTTCCAGTGAAATCATTCAGATGGCCCGGGATGCCGGTGCCGCAAAAGTCTATATGGCCTCGGCAGCGCCGCCGGTGCGTTATCCCAATGTTTATGGGATCGATATGCCCGCCGCAACGGAGTTGATTGCCCATGGTCGAACGGTCGAACAAGTGGCTCAGGCCATCGGTGCCGACTGGCTGATCTACCAGGATATCGAGGACTTGATTGATTCCGCGAAGGAAGGTAACCCACACATCGAACATTTTGATTGTTCGGTATTCACGGGCGAATATGTTACTGGTGACGTCGATGCCAGTTATCTGGATGGTCTTGCCCGAGAGCGCAGTGATATCGCAAAGCTAACAAAAAATAGCGATCCCGATAGTAATAGCGATGAAGTGATCGGTTTGCACAATTCAACGCGAGAAATGGTTCTATGAGCGAATCATCAAATTCTGGTAATGCTCAAAATAGAGTCGACAGTACCGGGGGCGAGCTAAGCCCAGGAGACGAGCTAAAAGCAGCTCTCGAGAATGCCTCCCTCGACACCCTGGCGGTGCGAGCTGGACAACGACGCAGCCCCGAAGGCGAGCATAGCGAAGCGATTTATACGACATCAAGTTATGTATTCGCCAATGCTGCTGAAGCTGCGGCTCGATTTAGTGGTGAACTAGCGGGTAACGTCTATTCCCGCTATACCAATCCCACGGTACGTAATTTTGAAGAGCGAATAGCAGCCCTGGAAGGGGCAGAGCAAGCGGTTGCGACATCCTCCGGTATGGCCGCGATTCTGAGTACCTGTTTGGCGCTGCTCAAAAGCGGTGATCATATTGTCTGTTCGCGGGATGTTTTCGGTACCACCACGGTGCTGTTAAACAAGTACCTGGCTAAATTTGGCCTTAGCTCAAGCATGGTGGCGCTGAGCGATTTGTCGGCCTGGAAAGCTGCCATTCGACCAGAAACTAAATTACTATTTCTTGAAACACCCTCTAACCCACTCTGCGAAGTTGGTGATCTCACGGCGCTGTCGGCGCTGGCTAAAGAGACAAATACGCTATTGGTGGTTGATAACTGTTTGTGCACACCAGCCCTGCAACGGCCATTTGAATTTGGTGCTGATATCGTTATTCACTCGGCAACAAAATACCTGGATGGTCAGGGCCGTTGTCTGGGTGGCGTCGCGCTGGGCCGAGCCGAGTTGATGGATGAAGTGCTGGGCTTTGTCCGCTCAGCCGGGCCAAACATGAGTCCATTCAATGCCTGGGTGTTTTTGAAGGGGCTTGAAACCATGCGTTTACGTATGGAAGCGCACTCTTCAAATGCCATGGAGCTAGCGCTCTGGCTCAATGAACAAGCAGCTGTAGACAAAGTGTTCTATGCCGGGCTGGAAGGTCACGTTGGCCATGCCCTGGCGAAACAGCAACAACGGGCTTTCGGCGGGG